>CAZNSL010000420.1:0-5615 GCA_964574975.1 uncultured Alcaligenaceae bacterium
CGCCGTGGCGCATCTCGTGGAGAACGTCCATGAGGTGCTCCTCGCTCGTGATGCCCGCCGCCTTCATCTTCATGGCCCCGTACGCCTGGACGCGCTTCCAGCGGGACTCCCATTCCTCTTCGTCGCGGATCAACCGGGAAGGAGCCGCCCGAACGAACTCAGACTTCGTCTGGTGGCGCTTCTTCGCGAGCCGCGCGATCTCGTCGTCGAGCCGGGGTGGGAGCGAAACGGAGACGGGTTTTCGGTACGCCATCGCCATGACCTCGGTAGCGCCCTGTACTCGATCGGGCGGGAACGAGCATCTCGGGTCGTCGAGCGCGACGACCGGGTGAGCGGCAGATTTTCCAGACGGCGTCTGGACCTTCTTCGGCAAGCGCCTCTCTCGGTCCTCTTGACGAGTTCTGGAGAATCCCTCGGTAGGCAACGTAGGACGCGCGCGTTTGGGCAAGATCGCTTCGCCCGAGGCCACGGCCGATGTGGGAGCCCAGGTCGCTCGAGAGGCGTCGGATAAATTCTTGCCCGTCTCCAGTGCGCCGTTCGCCCCGCCGCTCGATCTCCACGATGCCCCGCTCTATCGTCCAGCACGTGGCCGTCCTGGCCGCGTTCACCCAGCCTGCCGGGCGGCACGCAGCCTCGACATCCGGGGCCGGGATGACCGACCCGGGACGAGCGCGATGTCTCAATCCATCCCCACCACCCCGCGCGCCGCCGGGTACGTATCGATCATCAAGTAGACCCGGACGGATGGCGGCAGCGGCACCGAGCCGAGCGGGATGCGGACCTCGCGCACGAGGCCGTCCGCGTCGGCGCTGCGCTCGATCGTGTAGCCGTAGTCGAGCGGCAATGGCCTCTCGGTGTCGGCATCCACGGCCAGCAGGCCGACCGCGTGTTCGGCGAGCGGTATGCTTGCGCCGCCTACGGTAGCGACGAGCGCCCCGTCGCGCGCAGCGAAGGTGACGCCGGTGGGCAGGGGTGGGAGGGGTGGCACCCCGCCGTCAAATGGCCGCAGGTTCGCGCCGCCCGAGACGTCGAGGATGTCGGTCTCGGGATTGCAGAGCCCGAGCAACTTCAGGAACGGCCCGTAGAAGGTGATCCCCGAGCACAGGGTGTAGACGTTCAGCGAGGGGTAGACGACGGCGGTGGGACTCGCGTCGATGCGCGTCGCGACGCGGAAGAATTCGAAGGGCAGGCGGATCGCATTGAACTCGACCGCGAACCCTGCCTCGTTCTTCGCCGTGAGAAGGCCGCGATCGTAGCTCAGCTCGAGCGGGAAGAGCACGCGCGTGGTCGGATCGATCACGGTGCGGTTCTCGCCTTCGGTGAGTTTGGCTCCCGCGGTCCAAGCAATGAATCCACCACTGCTGGTGCGATCGACCAAGCCCACCAGATAGTGGATCGAGTCGAAGCCGATCTGGTTGTAGCTCGGCAGGATCGTCGGCAGGGGCGCCGCGATCCGGTAGAGTTCCCATACGCCAGCCGGGTCGCCCGGGCTCTGGGGAACGGGCAGCGGGAGCTCGGGTGGTCCGTCCTTGGGGCGCACCGTGAAGTGAAACGACGCATCGATCGCGGGCCCCGGCTTGCCGCCGCTGAAGAGGAGTCCGGCACGATCGAGATCGACCAGTGTTCGGGCGCGGATGCGGAGGTCGAGCGCCCCGCCGCTGGCACCCAAGTAGTCCTCGTTCGGCACGATGGTGACGAACTTGCGATCGCCCGAGACGAGCGGGCGCAGGTTGGTTGCGGGGCTGGTGGTGACCTCGAGCGAGTCCGAGTCGATCACCGCGAGTGTCGCCTTGCCCTGCTCACGCACCAAGAGCGAGAACGTCAACGACTGATTCCCGTCGATCTCGCTGGGCGGCGTCAGCTCGAGGCCGCCGAAACGCGTGGTGAAAACGAGGCTCGCGCCGTCCGGGACGTTCGCCGGCGGGGTCGTCTCGCAGCGCGGATCGGTCTTCGCCGAGGGCCGCAGGCAGTAGTCGTAGGGGACACGGAAGACGTCGCCGTTCTCGCCGCCGATCACGACGGCGTTGCGTCCGAGAGCCGGCGACGAGTTCAGGTCGTCGCGCTGGTCGTCGATGAGCCGCAGCGCCCAGCGCAGCGTGCCGTCGGCATCGAGCACCACGAGGCGACCATCGCCGGACCCGACGTACACGTTGCCGTCGGCGTCGACCGCCGGAGACGAGCGAAACGGCGCCAGTGAATCGAACTGCCAGCGCAGAGCGCCGCTCGCGGGGTCGAGCCCGTAGACCGAGCCATCCGCCGCGGCCTGCACGACGGTGCCGTCGGGCTGCAGCGCGGGGCTTGCATAGATGTGGTCGCGCGCGCCGAACTTCCACAGTAGCTCGCCGCTGGCGCGCTCGAAGGCGCGCAGGAAACCGTCGAAGCCGCCCACGAACACGCGTCCTTGGTCGTCGAGTGCCGGGCTGGCGGCGACGGTGCCGTTCTCGGTTCCCGCGCTCCACAGCGTATCGCCGGTCGCTGCGTCGAGTGAGAAAATATTGGGTAGTGGCGCGATCTGGAAGTTGTTGCCGATGAACAATCGGTTGGACTGGGTGTCGAGAGCGGGCAGCGACCAAGTCTGGTCCGCCGTCTTGAAGCGCCAGAGCACGGATGCGTCGTCGCGGCGCAGTGCGTAGGTGAAAAAATTGTCGTTCGGCGCGTAGAGGTCACCGCCGGTGCCGATCGCGACGTTGCCCTCGAACCAGCGGATCAGCGCCCGGTTCACGCTCGGATCGTCGGCGGTGAACGTCCACGTCGGCGTGCCGTCGCTGGCGCGTTGCGCGTAGAGGTGGCCGTCGCCGGAGCCGAAATAGATCTGTCCCTGGTCGTCGAGGAGCGCAGAGGAGTCGATGATCTCGCCGGTCAAGCGCTTCCAGCGCACGCTGCCGTCGGCGTCGGAGAGAGCATAGAAGGTTCGGTCGGCCGAGCCGATGTACACGGTGCCGTCGCCGCCGATCACGGGCGAGCTGAAGATGCCGTTGCCGGTGGCGAACGACCACGGCGCGGAGCCGTCGTCGATCGGGCGGATGGGGCTGCGTCCGGTCTGCGCGCTGTCGCGGCGAAACTTGGGCCACGGGCTCGTGGCGTCGAGGGGGACGTCGTAGGGGAAGTGCGTGGGGTTGGTCGGTTGGGGAGCGTCGGAGCAGGCGGCGGCTAAGGCCAGGAGGAGCAGCGACGCGTTGGCGCGGCCTGGCGGTCGGGAGCGCGAGAAGAATCTCGCTAGCGGCTTCGAGATCGACCTTGGCATGGGTGAGTTGTAGTCGCCGGCTTGCCGGGGCTTCAAGCGACTTCAACCGGGGTGCGGCTCGAGTGCGAGGCGCAAAGCGTCGCGAACGCCGCTCGCTGCGCACCCCGCTGGTGCCGCGCGAGCGAAGTCGATAGAGCGTCAACCGCATGCCCGCCACGCCGCGCTCGCCCCTGATCCGCCGGCCCGGCGCACTCGTACTTCTCTCCCTGGTGGCACTGTTGGCCGCACCAGAAATCGCCGCCCCCACCCCCCCAGACATCCACACCCTCCTCACCGAAATCGCCCAGCACTCCGCCGAAGACAACGTTTACACCGGCAACGCCCAGCTCCCCGCCCTGCGCGCCCAAGTCGAAGACCCACGCTTCGCCGCCGCCCCCGCCGTCCACTGGCGCCACCTCCGCACCCTCGCCGAGCAGGAGCTCCGCCTCGGCCAGACCGAGGGCGCTGTGCGACACCTGGAGGAGGCAGCGGCGCTGGTCCCGAAGCTCGGTCAAGCGGTGCCACAGCCAGACGTCGATGCCGCGCAGTTCGAGCTGGCGGTCGCATACCTCCGGTGGGGCGAGGACAGGAACTGCGTCGCGCGTCACACCAGCGCGAGCTGCATCGTGCCGATCGGGCCGGCGGGCGTGCACACCGATCAGGAAGGGTCGAAGCGTGGCATCGCCGTCCTCGAAGCGATCCTCGCGCGCGATCCGCAGCATCTCGTCGCCCGCTGGCTGCTGAACGTCGCGTCGATGACGATCGGCGCCTACCCCGACGGCGTTCCCGCTGCCTGGCGCATTCCCCCGGAGGCCTTTGCCGGGGGCGAGCCCTTCCCACGCTTCACCGACGTCGCGGCTGCTGCGGGTGTGGCCACCCGAGACCTCGGCGGCGGCTCCGCGGTGGAGGACTTCGACGGCGACGGCAAGCTCGACCTGGTGGTCTCGTCCACCGATCCCAAGAGCCACCTCCGCTACTTCGCCGGAAACGGCGACGGCACCTTTCGCGACCGCAGCGACGAAGCCGGCTTCACCGGGTTGCTGGGCGGCGGCAACGTCGTGCACGCGGATTTTGATAACGACGGTGCCATCGACCTCCTGGTTCTGCGTGGCGCGTGGCTCGGGCGCAGCGGCCGCCACCCGAAGTCGCTCCTGCACAACGACGGGCACGGCCGATTCACCGACGTGACCTTCGCCGCGGGTCTCGGCGAGGTCCACTATCCCAGCCAGACCGCCGCCTGGGCCGACTACGACAACGACGGCGACCTCGACCTCTACGTCGGCAACGAGGGCGAGGAGAACTTCCGCTTCCCCTCGCAGCTCTTCCGCAACGACGGGCACGGCAAGTTCACCGACGTCGCCGCTGCGGCGGGTGTCGCAGGCGGACTGCTCGTCAAGGGAGTGGCGTGGCTCGATTTCGACGGCGACGGGTTCCAGGACCTCTACGTCTCCAACTACAACGAGCCGAACCGCCTCTACCGCAACCGTGGCGACGGAACCTTCACCGACGTCGCGGCCGCCGCCGGCGTGGCGCTGCCGCTTGCGAGCCACGTCGTCGTCACCGGCGATTTCGACGATGACGGCCGCACGGATCTCTTCGTCGGCGCAACTTCACCACTCCACCGACCGCAGGGGCACGGCACACGGATCGACCCGCTGTCGCCGCTGACGGCCTTCGTCGCCGGTGCCCTCGGCCAACCCACGAATGCGGAGACCGGCAAGCTCTACCGCAACCGCGGGGACGGTCGCTTCGACGACGTGACGCGAGCCTTCGGCCTCGAGCGGGTGATCCTCTCCGGCGGCATCGGCGTGGGCGACGTGAACGCCGATGGCTTCCAGGATCTGTACGTCGGGACGGCGTGGAACGGATACGAGGGCCTGCTGCCCAACGTGCTCTTCGTCAATCAGGGCGGGCGGCGCTTCGCCGACGTGACCGCCAGCGCCGGCCTCGGACACCTGCAGAAGGACGGCGGGATCGTCCTCGCGGACTTCGATGCCGATGGCGACGAGGACATCTTCATCAATACCGGCGGCATGTTCGGCGGCGACGTCTTCGGTGACGTCCTATTCGCCAACCCGGGCGGCGGTGGGCGATGGATCGACCTCCGGCTCGTCGGGCGGCGCGCGAACCGCTCGGCGATCGGCGCTCGCATCCGCGTGACCGTCGTCGAGGACGGCAAGCCGCGTGACATCCATCGCACGGTCGGCACCGGCAGCAGCTTCGGTGCGAACCCCCTGCGGCAGCGGATCGGACTCGGCCGGGCACGGCGTGCCGAGGCGATCGAGATCGTCTGGCCGGGACGCGGTCACAAGCAGATGCTCCGCGCGGTTGACCCTGGTCGGCGCGTCGTGATTGTAGAGGACGACCCGGCCTGAGGGTGTCTCGGCGAACT
>CAZNSL010000421.1:0-5610 GCA_964574975.1 uncultured Alcaligenaceae bacterium
GGCGTCGCCGACAGCCCGCGCAGCGCGCGGCCGACCGGGTCGTGCGACTCGTCGAGGCTCGCCAGCCGGTCCATGCAGGCGGCACAGCAGTCGACGTGGGTAACGACGGTGCTGACCTCGGCATCGGAGAGGTCGCCGGCGGCGTAGCGGCTCAGCACGTCGGCCGGCGGGCACAGGTTCGACATGGCGGTCCTCCACGGTGTTCAACGGAGGTGCCTTACGTCACGGGCCAGGCGTCGCCAACGCCTCGTCGAACAGGCCGGCCATTTCTCGCCGCAACCGCTGGACGACGCGGAACTTCGCCTGATAGACGGCGTTGGCGGCGAGGCCGAGGTCGTGGCCGACGTCCGCTGCCGTCCGGCCATCCACGGCTGTGGCCCAGAATGCCCGCCAGGTGCGCTCCTCGAATTCCGGCCGGATCAGCTCCAAGGCCCGTTGGACGAGACCCTGGCCCTCCGCGCCGGTCTCATCGGCCGGCTCGTCCTCCGGGACGTTCTGGAGCAACTGTAGCGCGTCGCTGCCGCCGGCCGCCACGGGCTTGCCGCGGCAGGCGCGGAAGTGGTCGCGCATCTTATTGCGTGCGATGGTCCATAGCCAGCCGCGGAACGTGCCCCGGTCAGCGTCGCGCTGGAAGCGATCCAGGGCCGTGGCCACCGACGCCCAGACCTCCTGCAGCAGGTCGGCGGCATCGGCCTCGCCGAGACCGGCCTTCCGCAGCCAGAAGTAGACGAGCGGGCTGTAGAGGTGGACGAGCCGCCGCCACGCGTCCGGGTCGGCGGCGCGAACGCGCTCTAGCAGCGTCAACGATGTGGCCGACGAGGCAGGCCCATCGGTGGGCCGGTCTTGACTCTCGTTCATGGCGGCACCGCTCGGTGTCGTGGCGCGGGGGGCGCGCCCGACTCCCATAAGGTACGCAGTCGGCCGTCGGCGTCCGCCATCAATACTGAAACAGCGGCAACACGAACTTGCGCAGGTGCCCCTGGGCGTAGCCGCCGAAATGGCCGCCGTCGTGGCCAACCTGTTCGAGCGTCGGGTTCCACTCGTACTGCTTCAGTTTCGAGAAAAGGACCTCTTCGCCCGGCTTCACCTCCGGCTTGAAGCCGATGCGACCGGCCGCCCGCGACTCGGTCTGGCTGTCGGTCGTGCCGAACACGACCGGGATCGCGCCGAGCCAGAAGCGGTCCTCGCGGCTGTAGAAGTTATCCAGCCCGCCGCGGACGGTCTTCAGTGCCGGCCGCAGGTCGTAGTCGTACGACACGGCCGGGGCCAGCAGTACGATCCGGTCGAGCGACCCGGCCGGCAGCTCCTCGGCGGCGGCCAGAACGACCGCCGACCCCGAGCTGTGGCCGACCAGCGACACGGGGATGTCGGGCCGCAACCGCCGCTGCTCCTCGACCCGGCCGGCCAGTTCGTGGCCGCGGGCGCGGACGTTGGCGTAATCGGTGTGGTCGGCGAGGTTGCGCAGGTAGCCGTGCGACCAGACGAAGGTGACCACGTCGAGCGGCCAGCCGTCCTCGCGAGCGGCGCAGCGCAGCTCGCGCGAGCAATAGCGGTAGTCGCCGGCCCCGTCGGCGACGAAGGCGACGTGGCGGGCCGGCGGCGGCTCCGGCAGGGCCGGGCGGACGCCGAACTCGCCGCGCTCGCCGCGCGGCAATTGGCACGCCGGCAGCGCGGCGAGACAGACGAGCCAGAAGCGGACGGCGATACGGGTCACGGACCCTCCTTCGAGTGCCGGGGGGATAGCAAAGGTGCGTGGGGCGTGCAAGGCGACTCAGAGTGACGCCGCGAGCCGAGTCTTCGAGGCGAGCGAAAAATGGATCGAGGGTTTGCGCTCGCCTCGAAGACTCGGCTCGCGGCGTCACGGGGTGACTGCCCTTGACACCGGGGGGCGCGACTTTTACCCTTCCTCAATAGCGTGCTTTCACTCGCCCGCCGTTTGCGTTCCTGTCACAGCGTCCCGCCGCGACCGCACGACCCGCGCGACGACTCGCGGCCCGGCCGACGCGGGCAAGCGCCGCCGCACCTCGGCTCTCCCCGCGTGCCCCCCGTCGGCCGACTGATACTCCCCCGGTCCCTCCTTGGTGGCTGATTTCATGGCCCCCGCCGGTGCCTCGGAAACCGTCGTCCTGGTCGACGCGCACGCGCTCGTCTATCAGGTCTTCCACGCCATCCCCGAAATGACCGGCCCCGATGGCCGGCCGGTCAACGCTCTCTACGGCTTCACCCGCGACCTGTTCTTCCTACGCGAGCAAATCAAACCAACCTACCTGCTCTGCGCCTTCGACCGCGCCGAGCCGACGTTTCGCTCCGACATTGCCCCCGACTACAAGGCCACCCGCAAGCCGCCGCCCGACGACCTCATTTCCCAAGTGCCGCGCATCCAGGCCGTCATCGAAGCCTTCAACATGCCGGTGCTGACCAAGGAGCGCTTCGAGGCCGACGACATTCTCGCTACCGTTGCCGTCGCGGCCGAGCAGCGCGGTTGCGACGTGCTTTTGGCGACTAGCGATAAGGATTGTCGGCAACTCATCTCCGACAGGATTAAGCTGTTCAACCTGCGCAAGCAGATTAAGTACGACCGCGAATCCTTGAAGGCGGACTGGGGTGTGGCCCCGGAGCAGGTCGTCGATTTCCAGTCGCTCGTCGGCGACTCGGTGGACAACGTCAAGGGCGTTCCCGGCATTGGCCCGAAGACGGCGGCGAAGCTCTTGCAGCAGTTTGGCACGCTCGACAACCTGTTGGCCAACGTCGAGTCGTTGCCGAAGGGCAAGATGAAGGAGAATCTGATCGCCCACCGCGAGGACGCCCTGACGGCCCGCAAGCTGGTGAAGCTCGACACGGCCGTGTCGATGCCGCTCGACTGGGACGCCTGGCGGATGCGCGAGTACGATGGCCCGCGGCTGTTGAAGCTGTTTGAGGAGGCGGGCTTCCGCACGTTCTCCAACAAGGTCCGCGGCCAGCCCAGCCAGCCCGGAGCGCAAGCGACGGGAACGCCTGCCCCGTCGCTCGCGCTCCGGGCTGGCAAGGACTTGTTCTCCGAAGACGACGCCAGCGACTTCCCGTTCGGTGCCAACGCCCCCGCGACACCCGTCGCCGAAACGTGGAGTTACGACGGCTACGAGTGCGTCGATACCAAGACGAAGTTCGACAAGTTCCTCAAGGCGCTCAAGAAGCAGAAGCGCTTCGCCTTCGACCTCGAAACGACCGACCTCGATCCGCTGCGAGCCGACCTCGTCGGCCTGGCGTTCTCGTGGAAGGATGGCGAGGCGTACTACCTGCCGGTGCGCGGACCGGTCGGCTCCAAGCTCCTCGACGAGCCGGCGACACTCGCCGCGCTCAAGCCGATCCTCGAAGACGCGAAGGTCGCCAAGGTCAACCAGAACATTAAGTACGACGCTCTGTGCCTCGGCCGGCACGGCGTGCGCGTGGCCGGCATCGCCGGCGATTCGATGGTGGCCGACTACCTGTTGCGCGCCGGTGAGCGTAGCCACGGCCTCGACGAACTCGCTCGCCGTCAGCTCGGCCACGAGAACATCCACATCGAGGAGTTGATCGGCAAAGGTAAGAAGCAGATTCGCATGGACGAGGTGCCGACCGAAGCGGTCTGTCGCTACGCCGCCGAGGATGCCGATGTCGCCTGGCGACTCACCAACCTCCTCGAAGCCGAACTCGACCGCGAGGGGATGCGCAAGCTCTACGACGAGGTCGAAATTCCGCTGATCGAGACCTTGATCGAAGTCGAATCGGCCGGCATCCGGCTCGACGTGCCGTTCCTCGAACGGCTCAGCGCCAAGATGGAGCGGCAGCTCGCGGCGGCCGAGACGGAGATTCACGCCCTCGCCGGGCACGAGTTCAACGTCGCGTCCTTGAAGCAACTGCGCGTCGTCCTGTACGACGAGCTGAAGCTGCCGGTCGTCAAGCGGACTGGGCTGACCGGCGAACCGAGTACCGACCAGGAGACCCTGGAGCGGCTCGCCGAACTGGGCCATGCCCTGCCGCGAAAGATCATCGAGCAGCGGCAGATCGCCAAGCTCAAGGGAACCTACGTCGATGCCCTGCCGGCGCTCGTCAACCCGCACACCGGCCGGCTGCACACGTCGTTCAACCAGACCGTGGCCGCCACCGGTCGGCTGAGTTCATCCGACCCAAATCTGCAAAACATCCCGATGCGGACCGACATGGGCCGCGAAATCCGGCAGGCGTTCCTGCCCGCCGAGGGGTGGACGCTCGTGACCGCCGATTACTCGCAGGTCGAGTTGCGGCTGTTGGCCCACTTCTGCGGCGACGACAACCTGCGGCGGGCGTTCGCCGAGGACCGCGACATCCATACGTCGGTCGCGGCCGAAATCTTCAAGGTGCCGGAGGACAAGGTCACGTCGGAACAGCGGCGGATGGCGAAGACGGTGAACTTCGGCGTGATCTACGGCATGAGCGCGTTCGGCCTGGCGACGCGGCTGGGCATCCCCCAGAAGGAAGCGACGCAATTCATCGACGACTACTTCGCCCGCTTTCCGGCGGTGCAGACGTATCAGGAGACACTCTTACGGAAGGCGGCGAAAACCAAGTCGGTCGGGACGCTCCTGGGGCGGCGGCGACACATCGAAGGCGTGCGGCCGAACGCCAGCGTGAAGGGGCTGAACCAGCCCGAGCGCGAGTCGGTCAACATGGAGGTGCAGGGGTCGGCCGCGGATTTGATGAAGCTGGCGATGTTGGGCGTGCGCCGCGACCTGGCCGCGGCGGGGATGCAGGCCCGAATGTTGTTGACGGTCCACGACGAGTTGGTGTTCGAAGCGCCGCCGGAGGAGGTAAAATCCTTGGCGGAGTTGGCCCGCAAGGCGATGACGGGCGCGATGCAATTGTCGGTGCCGCTGGCGGTGGACGTGGCCGCGGGGCCGAACTGGCTGGAGGTGGAGGAGGTCGCATGAGGACGCTCGCGACGCGCAAATCCGTCGAACTCGATTGGTCGACCACCGACATGTACCCGACCCACGACGGAGAGCCGATGGAATCGAGCTTGCACTTGCGGGTCATGTTCCTGCTCTACGCCGCGCTCGACACGTTCTTCGCGGAGCGCGAGGACGTGTTCGTGGCGGCCAACCTGTTCTGGTACTGGCAGGAAGGCAACCCGTCGCTGCGGCGGTCGCCGGACGCGATGATTGTCCCCGGCGTCGGCAAGCACGATCGCGTCTCGTTCCTGTCGTGGAACGAGGGCGGGGCGGTCCCGGCCGTCGCCGTCGAATTGACATCGCGCCGGCGCTGGCGCGAAGACTCCGAGGTCAAATACGAACTGTATCAGTCGCTCGGTGTAGCCGAGTACTTTCTGTTCGACCCGACGGGCCGGTGCCCGAAGCCGCGACTGCGCGGGTATCGCCTCCGCGGCAAGAAGTACGTGCCACTGCGGCCGGCCGCGGACGAGTCGGTCGGCAGCGCGTTGGGCTTCCGGCTCCGCGGCGACGGCAAGTGGCTGCGGGTGATCGATGCGGCTGGGAACGTTATCCCGACGCCGACGGAGTTTGAGTCGCGGGTGAACGCCAAACTGAGACGCGCCGAGGCCGAGCGGGCGGCTGCCGAGCATCGCGCGGACGAAGCCGTCGCCGAACTCGAGCGGCT
>CAZNSL010000422.1:0-5602 GCA_964574975.1 uncultured Alcaligenaceae bacterium
GATTTGTTCGGCCGGTCCATGTACTCCTGGCGGGACAGCAGGCCGCGCAGCGGCGTCTCGGTCGGCGATGTCCCGAATTGGATGCGTGCCGCCCGGCTGATCTTCAGCGGCCGGATGATCTTGCTGGTGTAGGCGAAGACCCGGTTGCCAGCCGCCGCCGCGTCCGTGAGCGCCGCCGTGATCGTGACCGTCGGCACACCGGCAATCGAGACGACTGTCGTCCAGTGGACAGTGCCGTCGTCCAGCTCGATGCCGATGGCGTCGGCGGCCGCGAGCGGCGAATAGGCCGTCAGCACGACAGACGTCGCGCCGTCGGCGGCTGCGCTCGCCAGCGTGGTCTGCAAGTAGTCGAAGGCATCGGTGCAGTGTGCGGTCGTCGAGCCGAGGCCGAGCTGGTAGCGGGTCTGGTCCGGCTGCAAGAACAGGACGGCCTCCTCCTGCGTCCAGACCCGGATGTTCTTCGCCTGCCACTCCTTGGCGATCAGGTTGAGCAGCGCGAGCCCCTGTGTCCGCATATTCGCCGGGAGAGATTGGTCGTCGCGGATCAGGTTCGCCATCCGCGCCGCGACGGTCAGCGTCTCGATCAGGGTGGGGTTGAAGGTGGCGACGCCGCTGGATGCCATGGCTTAGGTCTCCGCAAACAGCGCACTGCCGTTCTCGGCTTGGAGGATGTCGCCGTCTTCCGAGTACAGCGCCCCGGCGATGGTGACGAAGAGGTCCTGCCTGGGCCGCGAGATCGCGACCGCCTGGCTGTCCCGCTTACTGCGAACGAAGTCCTGCGGGTGACGGCGCTCGAAGACCCGCTTGTCAACCAGCTGCCCGTTCCACTCCCGGCGTGCGTCCTCGATCCTGATCTTGAATCCGGTTCGGTCGCACTGAACGTAGTTGCTGCCGGGACGGTAGAGATCGGTCATGGCAGCACGCTCGCTTTCGGGATCACGAGCACGTAGATCGTCTGAGAAGCGGCGTTGAAGTTGCCGCCGCTGTTGTTGCGCAGGAAGACCTCGACCGTGTTGGCGGCCGTCACCTTGCCGACCAGCTCGACGCCGTCGGTCGTCGCGATGTCGCCGCTCGCCGTGCAGTCAACCACGAAGTCGCCGACGGCCGCACCCGTCACCGTGACGTTTGATGTCGCCGAGATCGCGCCGTTGGCGACGTCGGCGAAGTTGATCGTCGCCGATCCTGCGAGGAAGAAGACCCCGATGTCTGCGATGCGCGTCTCGCCGCCCTGCACGACCGGGACCTGCGCCCCGATCAGGTTGGTGGCTTCTGTGAGTTCGCTCAGCTTCATGACCCGACCCCCAGCAGTGGCAGGTTCTTGTTGCCGGTCGAGCAGCCGGAGCCAGCCGTGTAGACGATGCGGATGATGCCAGCGCCGCCCGCGCCGCCCGTGCCTTCAAAGTCAAAACCGCCGCCACCACCGCCGCCACCGCCGCCGTAGTTGGCCGCGTTACCACCGTTGCCGCCAGTTCCGGCGACGCCGCTCGACGCCCCGCCGCCACCGCCGCCACCGCCGCCGGAACCGTGCGTTGCGTCCATTGATTGGTCGCTGGCCCCGGCACCACCGGCACCGGGTGCGGCCGACGCCACATCGCCGCCACCGCCGCCGCCGCCAGAGTTCGCTGTTGCGTTGCCACCCGCGCCGCCGCCCGTACCGCCGGTTCCGCCGCCCGTGCCGCCGGTTCCATTGCCTCCGGCTCCGCCGTCCGAGCCGCCACCGGTACCAGCTGAAGACGTGCCACCATTTGAGCCGCCGCCGCCGCCGCCGCCCGCCGTGGCGTTGTTACCACCCGAGCCACCGGCCTTACCGTCACCTGTGACACCAGCCGCCCCGCCGCCGCCACCGCCGCCGCCACCACCAGAGCCAGCAGTGCCGCCGCCGCCGCCCGCGCCGCCCGAATTTTTCGTCGTACCGGTGCCGGACGCCGCCGCGCCACCCGTTGCGCCGCTGCCGCTTTTCGCGCAAACGGTTGGCGAGTTTGTTCCGCAAGATGTCGTGGACGCGCCGGTCGTGAAAAGCACGTCACCGGACGTCACGCTGATATTGTAAGACGTGGACGGCGTGAGCCCCGTCGAACCGACTTGCGAGCGTCCGCCACCGCCACCGCCAACGCCGCCTGGGGTGCCTCCACCTGGCGTTCCGGCGGCGCCAGCCGCGCCGATCCCGATCACGTCGATGGTGCTGACCGTGCACATATCGGCAGGCGTCGAGTATGTGGTGCCCGACGTAATGAAGACGTCGGTCGCGGTTGCGACCGGCGCCCAGATCAGAAGGGCGGCGCTAAGAAGCGCAGCGCGGAGGCGGAAGGTCTTCAGCATGGGTTCTCACATACGCTTGGAGCTTCGGAAGGTCGGGGTAGCCGTCCTTCCGTATGGCGATCTCTCGCGGAACCCGGAGCATGACCTCGTCGCACGCCAGGATCGCCGGGATCGGCCGGTCGCTGTCAGGCACGTAGGTCACGCGGACATCCAGGGACACCAGCGCGACCACGACAAGGACGCTACCGATAGTAGACATTCGCCACCCCGGAGTTGACCGCGACCGCGCCCGTGCCGTCGATGCCGGTCGAGATGCAGTAGGTGATCGCCGTCGAGTGCGCGACAGGCATCGGGAACTGCACGACGATACCGGCGCCCGACGTGCTTGCCGGGATCAGGTGCGTCGAGACCTCGCCGGTCCCGCAGGTCACCGAGGCCGCCGTCGCGTTGTAGAACGTGATGTAGGCAACGGTGGCCGAGTTGTTGAAGGCCGTAAAGCCATAGACGACGCCGCCGGTAGCCTTCGCTTCCGTCTCGTTCGTCGTGGCCGCGAACGGCCCCGTGGTCGAGGTCGAGGCGCCCTGGATCGAGCCCGGCGCCGTGGACGGCGACGGCGCGACCTGCACCAGAAGCGCGCGCTCGGAGTTCTGCCGAAGAGGCGCAAACTGGTTTTCCGTGACCGATCCTGGAGAGGTGTCGTCGAGCTGAGCCAGGACGCCAGCCGCAGCGATGCCGGTGCCGGTCGTGTTCTGGCCGTTGACGACCTCCCGCCACATATCGACCGTGGTGCCGTTGTAGAGGCCGGTGAGCGCATAGGTTCGGATCGAGGTGGTACCGAGCGCGGCGGCATCGGCAGGCGTGACCGAGCCCGCTGCCGTGACAGCGAAGGCAGTGTTGTCGGAAGCGATGGTGACGCGCGGTGTGCCGGTGCCTGCGACGCCGTTGCCGGTCGATTGGAGAACACCGGCAAAGGTCGGTTGAACGACCTGCGCACCGGAGCGGAGGGTCCAGATGCCTACGGCGTCCCCGTCGGCCGAGACGTCGGCCGGAGCCGCAGCCGAGGCTCGACCGGCGACATAGACCGGGTTGCCCGAGACGGCCGCATCGGCGGCTGCACCACCGAAGACCTGCGCCAAGAGGTTCGCGGCGGTGGCGTTCGTGACGGTCGCGGCGAGAGCCCCGTTGGCGTCGATGGCAAGGCCGCGCTCGTTCCCAGCGTTGTCCCGGATGTTAACGTAGAGGTTGCGGTTCGCCGACATGCGGATCGCACCGGCATCGTCTTCGTTGACGCTGTCGGTCGCGACGGCATCGAAGACCCCGCCGAACATGAAGACCTTCGAGGTCGCCGCCGTGAACGCCGCATCGTCCGTGATGACCTGGCTGTCCTGGACCGCGAAGGTGCCCGCGTTGGTGACAGCGTGCGAGTTCACCGTCAGGGCGTCGGTGTGCTTGACGTACAGCTCGCCCTTGTTGTTGGCGCGGAGCGCGACGTTGTCGCCGTCCGTGGTCGTCAGACCGCCGCCGAGGGCGTCGTCGCGGATCGCGATGATCGCGTTGCCGACTGGGTTGGCCGCTGCCGCCGCGTCTTCCGTGTACTGCGTGCCGCCGCCGACCGAAAGCTCGACCCCGGCGCTGTCGTAGAGCGTCACCTTCAGCTGCCGGTTGGCCAGCATCCCGACGACACCGACGTCGCCCGAGTCCACGCTGTCGGCCGTCACGAAGCCCATCATCGGGGTGCCCGAGCCGGTCGCTGCAGTGAAGGCGGCGTCGTCGGTGGAGGATGTCCCGCCCGCAGCCGCACCGGCCGCGATGTTGACCTTCAGGAAGCCCGAGGCGTCGACCTGAAGGCGGTCCCAGTTCGTCCCGTCATAGCCGTACAGCCAGGCGTTCGTCTTGCCGTTGTCCGCCGACGTCGCGACGTTGTCCGAAGCGTTCGATGCCGAGCCGCCTGCGCAGCCGGTCGTGCAGTTGACCGACAGCTCGCCGGACGCGCTGATCGTGGCCTGGCGTGACGGCACAGTGCTGTCCGCCAGGAACACGGTGCCGAGGTAGTTCGTTTGCGCGGCCCACGCGACGCTGATGAGCGCGACGGCGGCGACCACCCACGCGACCACCTCTCGGGCGCGGAGCGAGGCCGCCACGACGGCGGCCCGGATCATGTTCTTCATGTCTGCGGTACCCCTTTGATGAGGTGAATCGTGATGTCGTAGCCGGAGTTAATCATGAACCCGACCGTGGTGAGCAGGATCGAGCCCGTCGCCCCGGCGGCGCCCGGCGTCGGCATCTTGGCGCCCGGCCTGAAGTCCATGCAGCCCTCTCCGTTGAGAACGGCGAGTGGCTGGTTTGCCGTCGCCTCCCAATACAGCGCGACGCCACCGCTGCGGATGATGTACTCGATCCGCCTGATGCGCGAGTAGACGCCGAGAGCCACCCCCCTGTTCCCGAGGGTCACGTCCGCCGCGTCGATCTTCTTGACGGCGGCTTCGCCGGTCCCATCCGAGAGGTTGGTGAACCGGCGAATCAGGTTGCGCGGACCGTTGGACAGGGTCAGCGTTGAGACTGCGTCAGCCATGGAAGCCTCCTATCGAGCCGGGGCTCCCTACCAGCGCGCCTTGCCGAAGAGCACGTAGTCGAGCGTCATGGTCTTCGCGGCGGCGGCACCGTTTTGCAGAGCGAACGAGACGGTGAGGTCTTCGTCGTTCGGCATGTTCGTCGAGAGGACCGACAGCATCGAGACCCTGTCGGGGTTCTGGCTGGTACCGGCGAAGATGTCGAAGTCGTAGTAGGTCAGACCGCCTTCGACGCGCGCCTTGCCATCGCAGAAGAAGCCCAGCGTGATGAACGTGTCGTCGGCCATCGTCGCAATCGCCGACTTCGTCGAGTACGACGAATCCTTGCCGACCTTGAAATCAACGGTTGCCGCGTCGTCCGCTTTCAGGAAGTAGATCGCATCTGTCGGGGCCGAGGCGATGATCGAGGAGTCGGTGATGATGAGGCCGACCGCGACGTCCGACTGCGTGGCGTCGGAGACCTTGAGGCGGGCCTTGCCGAAGATCGGCTGGCCGGATTCCCAGCGGAACGATTCGCCGACCTTCGAGAAGTTGATGGTGTCGTTGTCGGCCGCCGAGTTCGTCAGCAGCAGCAGGCCGCCGTCGCCGTCCGTCAGCGCCTGGGTGGCACCGGCTTGCGTCTCGGTCATCGTCCAGTTCGCCGCGACGTAGTCGTCGAAGTCGTCGAAGAAGACGTGGAACCGGCTCGGGTCCGGCAGTTGGATGTCGTAGTTGAACTTGCCGGGGGCGCCGTAGCTGATGCCGTTCGGCCAACGGGTTGGGGTCTTGTATGC
>CAZNSL010000423.1:0-5601 GCA_964574975.1 uncultured Alcaligenaceae bacterium
CAAAAAAAGGCGGGCGGGGTTTGACGCCCCGCCCGCCGCGCGCCTTACCGGCGCTCGTTAGCGATCAATGGCACCCGCCGCCGCACCCGCCGCAGCCACCGCCGCAGCCGTAGCTGCCGCCGATGTAGCCGCCGCCGCAGCCGCCGCTGCCGCTGCCGGTGTTGACGTACTGGTACGTGGTCTGCGCCACTTGCCGCGCGACCTGCTGGCAGACGTACTGCGTCACCATCACCTGCTCCTGGTACGGGACGCACACGGCGACCTGCGCCGTGGCCTCGTACGGGACGTTGACGGCGACCTGAGCGGTGGCCTCGTACGGCACCGTGCGGCAGGTCTGGACGGTGTAGGTCTGGGTCTTCGGCACCCAGTTGTACACGGTCTTGGTGACCGGCTGGGTCACCTGCTTCGGCACACAGTTGTACACCGTCCGCGTGACCGGAACGGTCTTCGGCACCCAGTTGTACACGGTCTTGGTAACCGGCACGGTCTCGGCCTTCCACTGCGTCTCGTAGGTGGTCACGTTGGTCGTGACCGCCTCGGTCGCGTAGGTGTAGCGGGTTACCGGAACCTGATAGGCTTCCTGAACGTAGTTCGGAACGTAGACCTGGACGGTCGTGTAGGTCGGGCCACAGCCGCCCGCCGCGTAGCTGCTGCCGGAGCCGCAGCCACCCGCCGCGTAGCTACCGCAACCGGAGCCACAGCTGCCGCAGCCGCCACAGCCGTGGTTGTGCCCACAGCCACCGCAACCGCTGCTGTAACCGCCGCACGACCCGCAGCCGCCGAAGCCGCCGTGGCCGTAGCCGTAACCGCCGTACGACGCCACCTGCTGTGCGACGTAGCCGCCGCGATCGACGCAGCGGTACTGCGTGACCAACTCCTGCACCGGCACGCACTTGGTCACGTTGTAGGTGTAGGGCTTGGTGACCGGGACGGTGTAAGCCCGGTTGTAGGTGACGTTTTCGGTGACCTGGCTGGCGACGCACTCGTTGTAGGTGACGTTCTCGGTGACCTGGCTGGCGACGCACTCTTGCGTGTTGACGTTCTCGGTGACCTGGCTGGCCACACACTCGTTGTAAGTGACGTTCTCAGTCACCTGGCTGGCCACCGTCTCGTTGACGGTGTAGGTGACGTTCTCGGTGACCTGGCTGGCGACGCACTCGTTGTACGTGTAGCTCTTGGTCTCCGGGACGTACTCGGTGCGGTACGCCGTGTACTTCTGCGGCTGGTACTCGACGCGGTAGGCCGTGTACTTCTGTGGCTGCATCTCGGTGCGGTAGCGAGTCACCGTCGTCGGTACCTGCGTCGGGACGTACTCGCTGACCATGACGGTCACGTAGGTCGTGACCGGTACGGCGGTCATGCCGCAGCCACCGCCAGCGTAGCCGCCGTGCATGTAACCGGCGCCGCAGCCGTGACCGCTGACGTAGCCACCGCAGTTGCCGACGTCGCAACCACCGCCGCAGCCGCTCGAGCGCCGCCCATGATTCGCCTGGGCCGTCGCGGTACACGCGACCAAGATTGCGACCGCCATCAATGCTTGCTTCATTGCCTCCACCCTCCCACACTCGGTGTTAATGTTCCCACGTCCGGGCGCAACGGTGGCCAATGACGGGAACAAGTACTTGGCAGATTGCGTAATCTGCGCCGTTTGCGAATACGAGAAGGAATATAACCGTTGCGAAGCGGAGGCAATAGTCGAATCTAGTGAATTTCGGCGATTTGCGAGTTCTGTTGGCCGGATATGCGGACTGTAGGATACAACGATTTCTACGCCGACGAGGATCGTAACGACTGGCGACTCTCGATTGGACCCCTCTACTTCGATCACTCGGCTTCCACCGATCCATCGAGTAGCCCGAGGTAACTGACGTACCGTCGCTCGGCGATCTGCCGCCGCGCGATGGCACGCTTGATCGCGCAACCGGCTTCGTGCGTGTGCGTGCAGTCGGGGAACGGGCACAGCGGCACGAACGGTCGAAACTCGGGGAAGAAGCCTTCAACCTCGCCGGGTTGCACGTTCCACAGCGCCAACTGCCGCACGCCCGGCGTGTCGACGACGTAGCCGCCGATGTCGAGCTTGAGCAGTTGCGCGGTCGTCGTGGTATGCTTGCCCTTCTGGTTCACGTCGCTGACTTCGCGCACCCGCAGCCCCAACCCCGGCTGAATCGCGTTCAAGAGCGACGACTTGCCGACGCCGCTCTGGCCGGCAATCACCGTCGAACGGTCGGCCAGCACGCGCCGCAGCCGGTCCAACCCCAGGCCGGTGTGGACGCTGGTGAGGAAGCAGGTGACGCCGAGTTGGCTGTACGCACCGATTAAGGGTTGCACCGCCTCCGGCGGAACGAGGTCGGCCTTGTTGAGACACACGACCGGCGTCAGGCCGCCGAGTTGGGCGCAGGCGGCGTAGCGGTCGATCAGGTGCGGTTTTAACACCGGCTCCACGAGCGACACGACGGCGACGAGCTGATCGACGTTGGCGACCAAAACGTGTTCGCGTCGCCGCGATGCCCGCGTCAAGACGCCGCGGCGCGGTTCGACGCGCTCGATAACGCCATCGGGTTGTCCCCCCTCTCCCGCAAAGCCGGGAGAGGGGGGACGGACGGAACCACACCCAATCCCCCGTCGTGACGACACTCCGCTCGTCGGTGGCGAGGTTCTTCAGCAGGCCACGCACCGCGCAGCGGACGAGCGTTCCATCCTCGGCCTCGACGGCGCTGTACAGTCCGTGGACGCGCAGGACGCGGCCGCGGCGGCAGGCTGCCGAGTCGGCGGCCGGCATCGAACCGGCGGCATCGGACTCCTGCACGATGGTGCGCTTGCGCGACAGTTCGCCCTTGGCGCGGACGCGCTCGCCGCCGACGGTCGCTTCCTCGGCGAAACCGTGTTCGTTGAAGCCGCGCGTCCACTCCTTCTCGCGCGGCGGCTTCGAGCGGTTCTTGCGCAGGTCCACGCGGACCTTTTTCTTCTTCGCCATGCGGGGTAGTATACCGAACGCCCAACCCCTCACGGGCCGCTGCGTATGACCCTCGCTGCCCTCCTTCTCGCCGTGCCGCTGTGCGCTGCCGAGCCTCGCGTCGAGGTGCTGGCCGACAGCGCCGAGTTCCGCATCGGCACCGAGTTGGTCGGCCGGATGAACTTCAGCGCGACGCTGCCCCGGCCGTACCTCTGGCCGCTCAACGCTCCCGGCGGCGTGGCCGTCACCCGCGGCTTCCCGATGGAGCCGCCGGCCAGGGGCGGCAGTGCCGACCACGTTCACCACCGCTCGGCGTGGTTCTGCCACGGCGACATCATCGCCGACGGCATCGAGCCGCGCTCGAAGGTCAAGGGCGTCGAAGGCTTCAACTTCTGGGACGAGTTGCCCGGCCATTCGGTCATCGTCTGCGTCCGCGCGACCAAGACCGGCGATGCGGCCTTGCGGATGACGAACGAATGGCGCTCGCCGGGCGGCCGCAAGGTCCTCGACGAGGTGCGCACGGTGAAGCTCTACGATCGCGGCGGCGACCGGCTGTTCGTATTCGACATCGAACTCGTTGCGAGTGAAGCAGCGTTGACCTTCGGCGACACGAAGGAAGGCTCGTTCGGCGTGCGCGTCCGCGACGAGTTGCGCGTCGGCGAGAAGGCCAAGGTCAACCCGAAGAGCCGAATCACCAACGCCGAGGGGAAGGTGAACCAGGCCGGCTGCTGGGGACAGGTGTCGGCGTGGTGCGATTACTCGGGCGAAGTGGACGGAAAGGCGGTCGGCATCGCTATTCTGGCGGATCCGGCCAACGCCTATCCGACGTGTTGGCACGCACGCGACTACGGCCTGATGGCGGCAAACCCGTTCGGCCGGGCGAAGTCCGGCTTCCCGGCAATGAAGGGCCGCAGCGACCTGGTGCGGTTGGCGAAGGGCGAGCGCCTACGGCTGCGCTACGGCCTGCTGGCCCACGCTGGCGGCGCGGCGGTGGTGGCGGGCCATTACGCGTGGTTTGCGAAGCTGCCGCATTGAAGCGAGGCGCGAACGGGCGTAGAGTAATTCCGCTGTGCAGGCTGCATGCGCGGCTCGTCTGGAGAGGTCGGGTTTCGAGGAACGGTCGGATGCCGCCGGTGACGACGTGGCCGCAGGCCCCCGAGGAGCGCGCGGCCGCCCTCGCCGCGGCGCGCGACGCGCTCGCGGCCGGCCGGCTCGTTGGGCTGCCGACGGAGGCGGTCTACGTGGTCGCCGCGGCCAGCGCCGAAGCCCTCGCGCCGCTCGCCGCGCCGGTCGCTCGCGTTGCCCCCCACGTCGAACTGGCGGGTGTCGCGGGCCGGCTGGCCCGCCGCGGCTGGCCGGGGCCACTGGTTCTGCGGCTCGGCGACGAACCGACCGGGTTGGCTCTGCCGTACCACGAATGTGTCCGGCTGTTGGCCGATGGCCCGTTATTCCTCGCAGAACCGGGAGCATGCTTCACCGCCGACGAGGTCATCGCCGCGGTGCCGGACCTGGTCCTGGTCCTCGACGCGGGCAAGACACAGTTGGCGGTGCCGCCAACGTGGGTCGCAGTCGACGGCGACGATTGGCGCGTCGAGCGGCCCGGCGCGTGGGATGCGGAGGAGGTCGCGCGACTTGCGGCGCGGTGGACGGTGTTCGTCTGCACCGGCAACACCTGCCGGAGTCCGATGTCCGAGGCGATCGCCAAGGGATTGTTGGCCGAGCGGCTCGGCTGCTCGATCGCGGAATTGCCGGCCAAGGGTTACGTGGTACTGTCGGCGGGCATCGCCGCCGGGCGCGGCGACCCGGCACCGCGCGAGGCGCTCGAGGTCGTGCAATCCTACGGCGGCGATCTGTCGGACCACGCGAGCCGCCCAGCGACGGCCGGCCTGCTCGCCGAGGCCGACGACTTGATCGCCATGACGGCCGGCCACCTGTTCACCCTGGCCGGGTATCCGGGCCTGACGGCCCAGCCGCGGCTGTTGTGCGGCGAGGCCGACCTGCCGGACCCGATCGGCGGTAGCCGCGACGTGTACGAGGCGTGTGCGAAAACGATCCGGGACCACCTGGAGCGGTTTGTGGCGGAGATCGTCGGTCGACGCGCGGCGGCGCGTCCCATGTCGTCGGGTGACCCATGAAGATAGCCATCGGCAGCGACCACCGTGGCCTGACCGTCAAGCAGCGAATCGTGCCGCTCCTCGAAAGGAACGGCCACGAGATCACCGACTGCGGCCCGGTCGAGAGCGGCAGCGTGGACTACGTGGACTACGCAGTGAAGGTGGCGCGAGCGGTCGGTACGGGCCAGGTGGATCGCGGCATCCTGATCGACGGCACCGGCCTCGGCATGTCGATCGCGGCGAACAAGGTCCGCGGCGTCCGAGCGGCCCCGTGCCACGACAGCATCACGGCGGAACTGAGCCGTAGCCACAACGACTCGAACGTGCTGTGCCTGTCGGGCGATTTGCTCGGCGAGGAACTGATCGAACGAATGGTGGCCATCTGGCTGAAGACGCCGTTCGAGGGCGGCCGCCACGCCCGCCGGGTCGAGAAGATCATGCGCATCGAGGAGGGCGGCGGCGCTTAGCTGTCTGCGGCGGCTGAACGATTTAGAACCGCCCCCCCCCCGCAGGGGGGGTGGAAAAGACCCAGCG
>CAZNSL010000424.1:0-3738 GCA_964574975.1 uncultured Alcaligenaceae bacterium
AGACTACTTCCTTCGGGGCGACAATCAACCCGCGTGCTATCATGTCGGCATGGCGGGCAACACTTTCGGCGAACGGTTCCGTGTGACGACGGCCGGCGTCAGCCACGGCCCGGGCTACCTGTGCATCATCGACGGCTGTCCGCCCGGTCTGCCGCTCGGCGTCGATGACTTATTGCCGGACCTGCGCCGTCGCCGACCCGGCCAGTCGAAGCTGACGACGCAACGCGACGAGGACGACGTTCCGGAAATCTGGTCCGGCATCTTCGAAGGCCGAACCGACGGTACGCCGATTGGCATCCTCTTCCGCAACGCCGACCAGCGTTCGTCCGACTACGGCGACATCGCCGACAAGTATCGGCCGGGCCATGCCGACTTCACCTTCGACGCCAAGTTCGGCGTCCGCGACTACCGTGGCGGTGGTCGGTCGAGCGCGCGCGAAACGGTCTGCCGCGTCGCCGCGGGGGCCGTGGCCAAGAAACTCCTCGCCGGGCTGGGCGTGCGCGTTCTCGGCTACGTCAAACAGGTCGGCAGCGTTGAGGCCGACGTGCTGGACCCGACGGCCGTCACACTGGAACAGGTCGAAGCCACGCCGGTACGTTGCCCGGACCCTGCTGCGGCCGAGCGTATGATCGCCCTGATTGACGAGGTGCGTTGCGACCGCGATTCAATCGGCGGTGTGGCGGAACTTGTGGCCGTCGATGTGCCGGCCGGATGGGGCGAGCCGGTATTCGACAAGCTCAAAGCCGATCTGGCGAAAGCGATGCTGTCGCTCCCTGCTGTGACGGCGTTCGAGTACGGAGCCGGCTTCGCCGTGGCGACGGCGCGCGGTAGTGAGAACAATGATGTCTTCGTCCCGAAGTCCGGTCGGATCGGTACGGCGACCAACCGCCACGGCGGTATGCTCGGCGGCATTTCCAGCGGCGAGCCGATTGTCGTCCGCGTTGCGGTGAAGCCGACGAGCAGCCTGCCCCGGTCGCAGGTGACCGTAACCCGTCGCGGCGAACCGGCCGAGATTGTCACCAAGGGCCGGCACGACCCGTGCTTGTTGCCGCGATTCGTGCCAATGGGCGAGGCAATGATGGCCATCACGTTGGTGGATCACTGGCTGCGCTGGCGAGCGCAGTGCAGTGACGTGCTAGCCACGCAGTAGCCCGAAACCCGTAGGGTGGGACGAGTGGAGCGAGTCCCACCGGGAACGTTCAGCGACTTATCGCTCGCGGTGGGACTCGCTCCACTCGTCCCACCCTACATGACCCTCCGCGTCAACGTCAACACACCTGCGCCAATAGCCGTCGCGGCGAGAGTGCGGTAGTAGGCCATCCACTCGTCGAACGCTGGCGAGTCGGCCCGGTCGCCAAGCCAGTGGCGTGCGTAGCCAGGCGGGTCGTAAGTCGGCAGTCGTTGCAGGAACACTTCGCAACCAGAGCCTGCGGTCCATTCGTCAATCGGATCGCATCCGTCGGCGCGGACGACCCAGTTGACGAGGACGTGCGCGACGCCGCCAAGCTTCAGGTGCCGAGGCACCGTGTCGACGATCATCCGGCACACTCCATCGCTCTCGAAGCCCGAATCGCGGTAGAGTCGGGTCGATTCTGGAGACACGACGAATGGCGGGTTGCAGACGGTCTGGTCGAATTGTTCGTCCGCAACCGGCTCGAACCACTTGCCGACCCGCGTTTCCACGTTCGTCAGGCGGTTTAGCCCCGCCGAAAGCTCTGTCAACCGGGCCGCCCGCGGGTTGGCGTCGGTGGCGACCACTCGCCCGGCATGGCCGGCCGCGTGCAGGGCCAATAGGCCGCAGCCGCAGCCGAGGTCGAGCGCATCGCCGCACGGCTCGCGCCGCATCGACAGGCTCACCGTGCGCGTGCTGCCGGATGGAGCCATGACGTGCAGCCAATCGCCCTTCGTCTCCGGCGGGTCGAGAACGAGCAGTAATCCGTCGTGGTCCGCAATGCGCTGGCGGGCGACCACCGTGCCGCTTTCGACGGCGGCGAGTTCGAGAGCCACGCAATCGGCAAGGACTTCGGCCGAAAGGGCGTCACGCACTGCGTCCTCGCCGACGCGCAGGCCATCGGCGAACAGCCGGCCGAGGACGCCGGAAGGATAGCCGGCCGTGTCGAGTCGGTCGCGCAGCCGGGCGAGGCGGTCGCGAGTCACGACCGCAGAGCCGCGCGGATTTCGCCGGCCACCGATGCGAGGGGCACCCGACGCTGTTGCAGCGTATCGCGGTCGCGGATCGTCACCGTTTGGTCTTTGAGCGTGTCGCCGTCGATGGTGACGCAGAACGGCGTGCCGATCTCGTCCTGCCGGCGGTAGCGCCTGCCGATCGCGCCACCGTCGTCGTAGAACACGTTCCAGTCCTGCTTCAGTTCGCGGTAGAGCTTCTCGGCGATCTCCGGCATGCCCTCCTTATTGACGAGCGGCAGAATGGCGGCCTTGACCGGCGCGAGCCGCGGGTGGAAGCGCATGACGATGCGCTCCTGCATGACGCCCTTCTCGTCGGGGGCCTTGTCCTCGTGGTACGCCTCGCAGATGACGGCCAGCGTGAAGCGGTCGGCCCCGGCCGACGGTTCGATGACGTGCGGCACGAAGCGGTACGGCTCCGCTGCCTTGGCGGCCTGTTCCTTCTTCTTATCGCCGCCGTAGGGCGACTTGTCGGCCTTCTGCCACAGTTCCTCATCGAAGTACGACAGGTCCTTGCCAGAGTGTTTCATATGCTGCGTCAGGTCGTACGCCCCGCGATGGGCAACGCCTTCGAGTTCCTGCGGCTCATCGGAGAAGGGGAACATGTATTCGATGTCGGTCGTGCCGATCGAGTAGTGGGCCAGTTCCTCTTTGCCCTGCTCGCGCGGCCGCAGTCGATCGGACTGGATGCCGAGTCTCGTGTACCAGTTCTTGCGCACGTCGCGCCAGTATTCGTACCACTTCATCGACTCGTCGGGGCGGCAGAAGAACTCGATCTCCATCTGTTCGAACTCGCGCGAGCGGAACGTGTAGTTGCGCGGGTTGATCTCGTTGCGGAATGCCTTACCAACTTGGGCGACGCCGAACGGCAGCTTGAGCCGCGTGCTGTCGCAGACGTTCTTGAAATTGACGAAGATGCCTTGGGCAGTCTCGGGACGGAGAAACGTCTTGTTCTCGTCGGACTGAATCGCTCCGTAGTAAGTCTCGAACATCAAATTAAATGCCCGCGCTTCAGTGAGCTGGCATTTCTCGAACTGCCCAACCGTCTTCGACGGCTTGAGCGGGCATTGGGTCGCCCCGAGTTGGTCGGCCCGGAATCGTCCTTTACAGCCTTCGGTCTTGCAATCGACCATCGGGTCCTGGAATCCAGCCGCGTGTCCACTCGCCTCCCAAACCTTTGGGTTCATGATGATCGAACAATCCACGCCGACCATGCTGATTTCCTGCCCGTCCGGTCCTGGCGGCGGGTTGCGCACCATGTCCTGCCACCATGCGTCCTTGATGTTCTTCTTTAGCTCGACGCCGAGCGGGCCGTAGTCCCAGAAGCCGTTGATGCCACCGTAGATTTCGCTCGACTGGAAGATGAAACCGCGACGGCGGCACAGGGACACCAGCTTTTCCATATCGACGGCCATGACCAACCCTTTCGTTCCACCTGGCGAGCCGGGAGCGGTTGGGACCCGAGGGAAACGACCGCAGCGAAAATACGGGCCGGGGACCACCCCGCGCAACAGGCGGTAGCGGATAACGTGATCGAGCAGGCACTCAACTACC
>CAZNSL010000424.1:3748-5591 GCA_964574975.1 uncultured Alcaligenaceae bacterium
ATATCGCCGGCCATGCCCACCCCTTTCGTACCACCTGGCGAGCCGGGAGCGTTAGCGACCGGTGTGAATCGCCCGATGCGATACTCCGGTCGCTGACGCTCCCGGCTCACCTGCCGTTACCTCGGCCAATGACTCTGAACGATCCCGACCGATCCACGCTCGACCCGCGGCGGGTCGCCGCGCAACTCCGGCACTAGGGCGAAACGGTCCACGACCGCTGCGTACGCCACGTCGGCCGCGTAACCCAGCGCGATCAGGTGCGACCCACCTTTTCCGATGGCGAGCGCACCGTCGAGGACGCGGCCGTGGTTCTCGAAGCAGTCCCACGCCAGCCGGGCCGAATCGTCGAGCGCGACATCGCACGTGTCGCACAGGAAGTCCACGACCGCACCCGCAAAGAGCGTGTCTTCCAGGCTCGGTTCGCCACGTTCGCCGGCACACACGAGGGCAACTGGTCGTGGGTCCAATCGCAGTTGCTCGCAGACGGCGCTATAGTTTGCAAACGCTCCGATTAGTACCCGTGCCGCATCGGTTGTCCGCAACAGAGCCGCCGTGCCGTTGGTGGTGGTCATCACCAGCGTCGCGCCCTTACACGCCGCCGGTGTGTACTCGAGCGGCGAGTTGCCCAGATCGAAGCCTGGAAGCGGCTTACCGCCGCGTTCGCCACCGAGGAGCGTCCGCGCTGGCTTCAATGCATTCGCGGTTCGGAGGGCGTCGTCGACCTCCAGGCACGGCACGACGGTGTCGCAGCCGGCCGCCAGGGCAGCCACCATCGTCGTCGTCGCCCGCAGCACGTCGATGACGACCGCGATGCGTCCATCGAGCGAACGGGGCGGAGCCAACTGGGGCAGCAAGGCCACGCTCACCGGCCGTTCGGGCATTCGCACGCCTCCCGCCCGTGGCAAAGAGGCATCTTAGCGGTTTTCTCTTCCACGTCTGCCACCCCGCGATGAATGAAAACGAACTGTCCTATTGACCAAGGACACTCGAAGGTGTTATAGTGTCACAGTACACTAGGACACTATGCGAGGGTCATGCATGTTGATCGCGCTACAGCCGCAGTCGGCCGTGCCGATCTTCGAGCAGATCGTCGGCCAGGTCATTTTCGCCGTCGCCTCTGGCGGCCTCGAAGTGGGGACACTCGTTCCCTCCGTGCGCGAGTTGGCCGGACGATTGCTCGTTCATCCGAACACCGTTTCCAAGGCATTTCAGGAACTGGAACGTCGCGGCGTAGTGACGGCACGCCGCGGCGTCGGCATGGAGGTCACGCCCGAAGCGCCCGAATTGTGCCGGAAGGCCCGGCAGGAGATCGTTCGCGGTCACGTTCGCGAGGCGCTGCGGGCAGCCGCCTCGGCAGCGCTGCCGGCCGACGAGATCCGCAAGCTGTTCGACGAAGAGTTCCACCACTTCAACGGGGCGGGTCGCGCCCGGGAGAAACGGCCGTGAGCGCGGTCATCGAGACCAACAAGTTGACCAAGCGATTCGCCGGCGGGGCTGGCCTGCACGGCCTCGACCTCAATATCCCGCCGGGGGCCGTGTTCGCCCTCCTCGGCGACAACGGGGCCGGCAAGTCGACGACCATCAAACTGCTGACGGGCCTGTTGCCGCCCGACAGCGGCTCGGCCGTGGTGCTCGGCAAAGATGCCTTCCACGCCGCGATCGAGTTGCGGCAGAAGGTTGGCTACGTGCCGGAGCGGCCGCGGTTCTACGACTGGATGACCGTGGACGAGATCGGCGGGTTCGCGGCCGGCAAGACCGACCACAGCTACAGCCAACACATCGCCGATCGGACCAGCACAAAACTTAACGCCACTCACGCAAAAAACACGCGGATTGCGAAAGG
>CAZNSL010000425.1:0-5586 GCA_964574975.1 uncultured Alcaligenaceae bacterium
CGGAGCGCCAGCACCCCGACCAGCCGAGCCTCTTCGGCGACCCGCCGCCCGAACCGGCACCGTCGTCCCCGCCGCCGGGCGACGCCCCGGCGTCCGCGCGGCCGGCCCCGCACGGCCGGCGGCGGCTGGCCAACGACCTGCCGCGCCGGCGCGTCGAGCACGACCTCTCCGACGCCGAGAAGTGCTGCCCCGACTGCGGCACGATGCGGGTCCGCATCGGCGAGGACGTGACCGAGCGGCTCGAGTATCAACCGGCCTCAGCGTACGTCCTCGAGGACGTGCGGCCCAAGTACGTCTGCCGGGCGTGCCACGGCCATGCCGGTGCCGCGGCGGTGCCCGTGCTGTTGCCCAAGGCGTTGGCCGGGCCGGGGCTGCTCGCTCATGTGGTGGTGAGCAAGCTGACCGATCACTTGCCCTTGCATCGGCTCGAACGCATCCTCGGCCGCAGCGGCATCGCGCTGTCGCGGTCGACCCTGGGCGACTGGATGGCCGGCTGTGCCGCGGCCGTGACGCCCCTGTACGAGCTCATGTGCCAGCGGGTGCGGCTCTCGGCGGTGGTCCACACCGACGACACGCCCGTGACCACGCTCGCGCCGCGGCACCCGGCCGGGCGGGTGACAAGCCGCGTCTGGGTCTACCTGGGCGATGCAACGAACCCATTCACGGTGTTCGATGCGACGCCGAATCGGACCCGCGACGGGCCGGCCCAGTTCCTGAAGGAGTTCCGCGGGTTCTTGCAGGCGGACGCGTTCGGCGGCTACGACGGGCTGTACGCGCAGGGCGTCACCGAGGTGGCGTGCTGGGCGCACGCGCGGCGGAAGTTCGTCGAGGCGAAGGCGACCGCGCCGGCCGAGGCGCTCGCGGCGTTGGCGCGCATCCGCGTCCTCTACGACATCGAAGCGGCGGCCCGGGCGAAGGCGCTCGACGTGGCGGGGTGTACGGCGTTGCGCCGGGCGGAGTCGGTGCCGGTGCTGACGGCGATGAAGGGCTGGCTCGACGTGTTACGCGCCCGCGCGTTGCCGAAGTCGCCGCTGGGCCAGGCGGTGACCTATGCCCTCAACCAGTGGTCGGCGCTCGCCGTGTACGCGACCGACGGCCGACTGGCGATCGACAACAACGCGGCCGAGCGGGCGTTGCGCGGCGTGGCGGTGGGCCGGAAGAACTGGACGTTCTTCGGCAGCGAATCGGGGTCGCGGACGGCCGCGGTGCTGATGAGCCTGACGGCCACCTGCGCGCGGCACGGCATCGACCCGTGGGCGTACCTAACGGACGTGTTCACCCGTTGGCCGACGACGCCGCCCGCCGAGCGCGAGCAGTTCCTACCCGACGCCTGGGCCGCCCGCCACGCCGCGGCCGCTCTCACGCCCTGATCCCACTCAACGCCGCCGCTCCACCCAACGACCGGCCAAGCCCAAGGGACTTCGCCGGGCGCTTACCAAGGGACTTCGCCGGGCGCATACGGCCAATCGGCGTTTGGGTAGTGTCCGTTCGGCGAACTCCCTTCTTGAGGGCCGTGATAGCCTTGGGGTTTTGAATCTCGAGGTGTAACCGATGGCCAATCAACAACGGGATCCGGCGCGGGAGCGGTTTTGGCGAGACGCGGTGTCCGCCTGGCAATCCGGCGGCCTGAGCGTGCGGGCGTTTTGCCGGCAGCGACAAGTTCCGGAGGCGTCGTTCTACGCCTGGCGACGGGAACTCCAGCGCCGTGAGGAACAGTCGCCGGCGGCGTCGCCGCCGGCGTTCGTGCCGATGACGATTGTCGCGTCGCCAACGGTCGAGGTCCGCTGCCCGTCGGGGCACGTGGTGACGCTGCCCCATGCGGACATCGAGCGGTTGCGTCAACTCTTCGCGGCCTTGGCCACGGTGCCGCCATGCTGAACCTGGCGGCGGCGAAGATCTGGTTGTGCGTCGAGCCAACCGACCTGCGCAAGAGCTTCGACACCCTGGCGGCCCGGGTCCGCGAGCACCTGCGCGGCGATCCGCTCTCGGGGTCGTGGTTTGTCTTCCGCGGCAAGCGCGGGGACCGCCTGAAGATTCTCTACTGGGACGGCGACGGCTACGCGCTCTGGCAGAAGCGGCTGGCCAAGGGCGCGTTCGAGTTCCCCAAGGTGATCGGCCCGGCGGCCGGAGTCGAGATCAGCGTGACCGACCTGGCGCTCATCCTCGGCGGCGTGGCCCTGAACGCCCGGCGGCGGATGCGCTACACCCGCGCCGCGTCGACGACCGTTGCCAACTGATTTTTCAAAATTGGGGAAGCGCTGGCGCAACTTTTCCTCGGGCTCGTGCGTCCAAGCGGTGATGCCGGACGAACCCACGATGCCGGAGATGACGTTGCCGGAGGACCTGGCGGTCTGCCACGGCATGATCCGCGAACTGCTGGCGACCAACCAGACGCAGCATCGTCGCATCGATCGTCTCGAACACCAACTCGATCAACTGCTGAAGCGGTATTACGGCCCCCGCGCCGACCGCGTGCATCCGGACCAACCCTCGCTCTTCGGCGAGCCAACGCCGGAGCCGGAGCCGGTCGAACGCCCCGGGCCAGCGACGCCGGCCGTGGCGGCCCGCGGCCACGGCCGCAAGGCGTTGCCGCCGAACCTTCGCCGCGAGACCGTGGTGGTCGACATCGCCGAGGCCGAGAAGCTCGCCATCGGCGGCACCTGGATCCAGATCGGCGACGCGGTGAGCGAGAAGCTCGACTACACGCCGTCGAGCCTGTTCGTCCGTCGGGTCGTGCGGCCCAAGTACGTCGTCCGCTTCGCGTCCAAGCCGGACGAGTTGAAGATCGCCGAGTTGCCGCCGGAGGCGTTGCCGAAGTCCAAGGCGGCGCCCGGGCTCGTCGCCGATGTCGTCGTCTCGAAGCTCGTCGACCACCTGCTGCTCTATCGCCAGGAACACCGCTACGCCCGGCACGGGATGGACCTGTCGCGCTCGACCTTGTGCGGCTGGCTCGCCGAGGCCGCCGAGGTGCTCACGCCGCTGTACACCAGACTCAAGGCCCGGGTGCTCGCCGCGCCGGTCGTGCACACCGATGACACACCGATCCCGGTGCAGGACGCGACCCGCGACCACTGCCGCACCGGCCGCATCTGGGCCTACGTGTCGACGGGCGGTGTGGTCTACGACGCCACCCCGGACCGTTGCCGCGACGGGCCGCTGGCGTTCCTGAAAACCTTCCGCGGCTACCTGCAGTGCGACGCCTACGCCGGTTACGACGAATTCTTCCGGAGTTCCTGCGGCAGCGTCGTCGAGGTCGGCTGCTGGGCGCACGCCCGGCGGAAGTTTGTCGAGGCCGAGGCGACCAGCCCCGCGCTGGCCCACGAAGCAGTGGCACGCATCAAAGCCCTCTACACCGTCGAACACGAGGCCAAGGACCTCGACGCGTCCGCCCGCGCCGTCCTGCGTCAGCAGAACGCCAGGCCGTTGCTCGACGCGCTCAAAGACTGGCTCGACCGCGCGCACGCCCAGGTCGTGCCGAAGACGCCGATCGCCGACGCGATCCACTACGCCCGCAACCAGTGGACCGCATTGACGGTTTACACAACCGACGGCCATCTCGCCATCGACAACAACGCCGCCGAGCGCGCCATCAAACCGTTCGCCCTTGGCCGCAAGAATTGGCTCTTCTTCGGCTCCGATCGTGGCGGCCAGACGCTTGCCACGCTCGCCAGCTTCACCGCGACGTGCCAACTGCTGAAACTCAACCCCTGGACCTGGCTCCGCGACACGTTGACGCGCCAGCCGACCACGTCCGACGATCAACTCGCCCTGCTACTCCCCGCATCGCCGAAATAACGTCGCCGCGCCTTCCAACCGCAGATACCTACAACGTGCTTCGCCGAACGCTCACTTTGGGTAGAACGTCCCCCGCAAGGAGGACGCCATGCCGCGCCGACGGGCCATCGACATCCCCGACCCCGAGTTGTCCGACGAGCAGTGGGAGAAGCTCGCCGAGTGGCTGCCCGACGAGTCCGGCTCGCCGTACGGCGGGCCGAAGCCCGTGCCCAACCGGCCGGTCGTCGAGGGCATCCTCTGGGTGTTGCGCAACGGCGGCCGCTGGAAGGCCCTGCCCCGCGGGTACCCCTCGCCCTCGACCTGCTGGCGGCGGCTGTGCGACTGGGAGGCGGCCGGCGTCTGGCTCGACGTGTGGCGGGTCTTCCTCGACACGCTGGAGGAACAGGGCCGGCTCCGCTGGGACGAGTGCTTCGCCGACGGCAGCTTCGCCCCGGCAAAAAAGGGGGCGCGGGCGTCGGGAAAACCAAGCGCGGCAAGGGTACGAAGTGGGTTCTGGTGGTCGATGGCGAAGGAGTTCCGCTGGCGGCCACCCTCCACAGCGCGTCGCCGGCGGAGGTGAAGCTGGTGGAGGCGACGCTCGACCAAATCGACGTGCGGCCGGCCGTGGACGGCGACCCGGAACCGCGGCCCGAGCGGCTGATCTGCGACAAGGGCTACGACAGCGACCCGCTGCGCGGGCGGCTGAAGGCGGAGCGCGGCATCGAGCTGGTCTGCCCGCACCGCAAGGGCCGCAAGAAGGCGGCGACCCAGGACGGGCGGAAGCTGAGGCGGTACAAGCGGCGGTGGAAGGTCGAGCGGACGTTTGCCTGGATCGGCAACTTCCGCCGGCTGGTGGTGCGCTACGAGCGCAACCTCAACATGTACCAAGCCTTCTTCCACGTCGCCTGCCTGATTATCACACTGAGGCAGTTATGACGCTGCTTCTAGCAATGGGGTCCTGGCGGACAACCTCCTTAAGCACAGCGGGGCGCTGACCGGGTTTCTGCTAGCGATCGACGGCCAGTCGGAGGCGGAGGTGGCGGCGAACTCGCAGTTCGCCCGCCGCCCCGAACCTTCGCCTATCCGGCGGAATGCGGACGAAGGCGTCGCTCGTACGCCAGGTCGGCGTCGAAGTGGCCGGGGTAGATGCGGCCTAGCCCGCGGTCGGCGCAGATCATGCCGACCATCGCCCGGATCAAGCCCTCGACGGAATCGCCGTCGGCGCGGACTGCCCCGGGGCGGGCCGCGAGCCGCTCGACGCACAGACCGAACGCCCGGCCGACGGCCTCGGGCCGCGCCGGGTCGAACGCGACGGACTCGGCCAGCACCGGCAGGTGCGCCCCGGTCGGCAGGCGGACGACGTCCTCAACCACGGCGTGCGGCGCGTAGTTGAGCATCTCGATGAGCTTGCTCGTCGGCGCGCCGAGTTCGCTGGTCTGGAAGACGCACGCCACGTCAAGCCAGTCGCGGGGCGGCGCGGCATCCGGCGCTGTAGGCGCGTCGTCGATCCGCCCGAGGAATGCGCAGCGGGCCCGCCGTCCGAGCGCCGCGAACAGCGCCGCCCAGGAGCAGCCGGTCCCGCACAGGTCGACGATCACGGCGTCCGGCCGCCACACCGACCGGACGTAATCGAGGAAGCCGTCCGACCGCCGGGCCAGGCACAGGCGCGACGCGTAGAAGTAGGTCGACTCCCGGCCCGGGAAAAGCGTCCGGTAGAGCCGCTGCCATAGCCAGCCGTCGCGGCTGACGAACAGCGCCCGCGACAGTCCCGCCTCCCGGGCGAGCCGCTCGAGCCAGAGGCTGGCGAAGACG
>CAZNSL010000426.1:0-5586 GCA_964574975.1 uncultured Alcaligenaceae bacterium
GGTGGGGGGGGGGGTGCCCCCCTCTTTTTATCCCATTCTGGGGGGGGGCCCCCCCCCCCCCCCGCTCGGTGGCGCGTCAGCAGAGCCTATTCGATGTCGCCGAGCTTCTTTAGGATGATCTCCTCCTGCCGCTTCTTGATCATCCGCAGCGCTGCACCGATGTCCTGGTCCTGGCCCTTTTCGATTTCGCGCAACGTCGTGATGAGCTTGTTGATCGTCGTCACTTCACCCATGGCATCCATCACCCGCCCGAGCTTAGCGATCAACTCGTCGAGTGCTTTCTTCGACGCGGCTGCGTCCGGTTTCTTGGCCGCCTCCAACTCCTTGCGGTAGCCTTCGAGCGCCTCCTCGGCCCGCACGAACTCGCCGCGCAAGGCCGACTCCAAGGGGAAGACGATGTCGCCCTTCACCTTCTCGATCAGCTTGGGACGGACCCGGTTCAGTTCCATCTCGCGCAACAATCGTCCGTAGTCGTTGGCCACTTCCTGCACCGTGTCGCGCGACTTGATGGACGAGTCCTGAATCTCCTGCGCCCGCTGCGCCATCGTGGCGAGCCCCTTCGCGTCGGTGCCGGGCACCTGTTCGGAAACCTTGTCGAGCTTCAGGCGCGCGTCCTTAAGACGGGTGACGGCCTCCTCCATCTTGAAATGCAGGGCGCGCTCGTCGTTGGCGATCTCGACGAGAAATTCCGATTCGGAGACGACGTAGACCGTAAACGGCGGCTCCTTGTTCTCGCCGACACCGGGGCCGGTCTCGACGTTGTTGTCCGTCGCCTTGACCGTCAACTTCAACCGGTACGTGGGCTGAAGCTTCTGTTCGTCCTTCTCCTTGAGGTCTGGCAGTCGGTCGCGCACGTCGAACGCCTCAAACTTCGGTTTCACCTCGAAGCGCTGGATGAGCCACGACTCGGCCGGCGGTGCCAGGGCAATCCGCCGCGTCAATTCTGCGAGGACTACATCGCGGGTGGCCCTCTCGCGGTACGCTTCCTCGAACGTCCGGAGCGGAAACGTCTGCGGCCGAGCGTCGGCACCTGCGCCGGACAGAACCTTGGCCGCCTCCGCCGTCAGGGCCGTGCCGACGGCAACGCTCGCTACGTCCGATGGAGCGAAGTGAGCGGTCACGGCAGCCACCAGCGCAGCCTGCGCGCCAGCCGTGGCCGATGTCGCCATCCGCTGCACCGACACTTCGTAATCGACCGACGCCAGGGCCGAGTTATCGTCGACGGTTCCGGCGAACGGAATCATCGCCGTCGGCGTCACCATGTAGCCGTCGCGGCTCAAGCGCAGCCGCGCACCTCCCTCCTTGGACCCCGACGAACCTTTGAGCGACCGGATGCCGTCGATCACGGCCGCGACCCGCGGTACACCATCGCGCACGGCGTCGATGACAACGTGCCGCCGCGACTGCACACCGTCCATGTCCGTGAACTCCAACTCGAAGTCCTGGGGTGCGGACAGTGAGGGAAAGCGCAGACGAAAGCCGAGTCTGTCGTCGGTCAGCGTTATGGCCATCGGCGCACCAGTCACTGCCCCCTTACGGGCCATCGGTCGCATGACGCAGCCCGTGAGTTCCTTATCGACCGTACCGAACAGCACCACATCGGTACCGGCCGGCACACCGAATTGCGATACCGCGCCGCTGAGAGAAAGCTGTAGGTCGGCCACCGTCTGGCGTAGTCCCTTGAGCGCCGCCGGCCCACCATCGAGCGGCGGACGGTGGTAGTAATAGGCCGGGCGGAACTCGTCGCGGCTCAGTCGCGTCAGCATCGGCGGCGGGACCACGGTGATAGTCCGTGTCGGCGTGCTGTAGTCGCGGGCGCGGACGCGGAACTTGACCGACTCGCGCAACTCGCCCAGCGCCCCGGCGTACTCCTGGTCGTTGCCGCGCGGGATGGGCATCTCGTTGGAGGTCTTGACCCCCCAGTAGCTCACTTCGACGCGTTCCGGCACGTCGAGCAGCCGAAACCGCCGGCCCATGCCTGGCTCGGCGGCCCGTTCGCCAAGACGCTCGAAAAACTTCATCCACTCGAGGTAGCCGTCTGGCGGCAAGGCCGCGTTGAGCTGCTGTTGAAACTCGGTCGAATCGAGCAGTTGATTCAGTCGGTCGAGAGACAGATCCGGGACTGCCGCGAGGGCAAGCGGTGGCAGCACAGGCACGTTGCGACCGAGCAACTCCGGCGTCAGGTCGTCCCAGGTCATCGCCCGCCAGCCCTCCGGGGCAGTGGCGTCGGCGACGAGCCACTTGACCGCACGCAACCGCAGCCGCGGGGGTGGCGCATCGCGGCCGACGCGTAGGTCGCCGGACGGCGGGAAGTCGAGCAATTCGACGTACGCCTGCCGCGGCCAGATGGTATTGCGGAGTAACACGTTTCGCTCGAACCAGATGGCGGACACGTCCTTGAAGCGCACGGCGAAGTCGGTCAACGGGTTCGTGCCCGTCGCGGTGCTGTAGACGCCGCCGACCAGGATCAGAGTGCCGAATGCCAGAACACCGGCCCGCCGACCGAGGACGCGCAATCGCTGCCAATTGAAGGCGTCGCTAACCGGCACCCGTTCGACGCGCTCGGCCGCCTCGCGGACGGTCTGTTCGATCATCGCCCGCGAATAACCCTGACGTTCGGCTCGGTCGAGATCGGCCAACTCGACGGCCGTGATCAGCCGATCGCCGAGGATCGCGGGAAAGCGCCGTTCGAGTACTAGCGCCAGAGATGCGGGCGAGAAATCGACGAGTAACCGCCTGACGACCTTGAACGCCACGATAACGATCAACACGGCGAGGGCTGCGTACAACGCGAACGCCCGCAATCCACGCGGCGCGTCCTGTACCCAGTCGATGCGTCCGCCAGACACTTTGAACGCGCCGAAGTCGAGCGCGAGGCCGAGCCAGAACCAGCACGCCAGGAACGCGGCGACGAGGGCCAGCCCTTCGAGGGCGACGTAACGGCGGATGGTGCCGCGGAGGCGTTCCAGCGGGTGCAGAACCGTTGGGTCTGGCGGGCGGGCAGCGGGTGCAGTAGCCATGAATCGCTATTCCGTCGAGCGTCGAAGATCAGGGCAGCAAGTCGCGAACGGTGAGCCGACCGACCTCATTGCCGTCGAGGATGACGGGCAGAGCGTCGTCGGGCCCGTAGGACTGCATTTGGGCGTAATCGGGCTCCGCGGCGTCGGGTCCGCTCGGCGCGGTGTAGACTTCGATCCGGCAGTCGATCAAATTGACGATCCAATAGACCGATACCTCCGCGCGGGCGTAAATGCGCTTTTTGCGACCGCGGTCGTGACGCAAGGTCGTGTCGGACACCTCGACCACGAAGGCCACGTCGGCCGGCCCAGGATGCCGATTCGTATAGTCGCGCACGCGGCCACGAACGATTGTCAGGTCCGGCTCCGGTTCGCTGTCTGAGGTCGCAAATGGGTCTTCAGTCGCGATGAACCAGCCCGACGGGAAAAGACCGGCCAGTGCGTCTCGCAGCAACATCTTGGCTACGCGGTGGCCGGGGTTTTTTGGCATCTTTTCCACCAGCAGACCTTCGAGCAGTTCTACCGAGTCGTCAGATGTAAGAATGCCGTCACGAACCATTCGATCGTACTGGGCGACGGTGAGTCTGTAGAGCGGTTCGTCGGCGTCGGCCGGGGATCCGCACCGCCGATCAATCGGCCGAGGCATGGATGTTGTTGGCGTCAACACAGACATGGGTACGCCCTTTCAACCGACCGGCGATCATGCACTCACGCCAATCGCAAGAGTTTCCTCGTCAGCCATTCGGCCGACAGTAGTCCAACGGCAACCAGAAGCGCCGTCGCCACGACTATCGGCTTGCCGTCGGCGGAGGTGCCGAGTTCGGGACCGTCGTCCCACAGGTCGTCCACAGGGCCACGATTGCGGGCAACTTGCGGTGGCACTGCCGGCAGGCACGGCGGGATCGCGTTGGCAGTCACCAACGAGAAAACGAGCTTCGGCGAGTCGCCCTTCGCGTCGGACGCCCGGTTGCCGCGGAGATGCGAGCGCACGTCGTCGAACGCCGCCCGCGTCCCCAGGCGGGGGGCAACCTCGTCGAGTTCGCCGGCGATCGCCGCCAGAGCACCGTGGTCGGGACGTGCGTTGTCGAGTTCCGGGTTCGACTCCTTGACCGCGAACTTGCCGCGCAGAACATCGCTCGACGACGGGATCGGCAGTTCGAGCCTGTATTCGCCCGGCTTCGTAACCAGGAAGCGGCCCTGGAACCAGCCGGCCCAATCGCTCTGGCTCGCCTTGGCCGTCATTTCGATCTCGCGCTTTTCGCCGCCCTCGGACGGCTGGATGACGAGTTTCGGCTTGGTCGTTTTCGGCAACGCCTCCAGGCTCGGTCCGAACAGTTGAGCCTCTAGGCGAACGTACTGCCCGGCTGTGAACTGCCGACCCATGACGAGAACGCCGCGGCGGTTCTGCCGCGTCCGGCTACCGGCACTGGCGTAGCGTCCGAGCTTCATCCAGAACCGCTCGAAGAACACCTCGCGGTACGACCGCAAGCGGTACAGCTCGCCGGAGCCAACGAAGACCACCCTTCCCTTCCCGAATTGCTGCGACACCAAGTACGGGTGTTCCTTGCCGTCGAGGTTGGCCACGGGATCGGTAAACGTGGCGACGACGGTCGCCCCCGGCTTCACTGACTTCAGCGGGTAATAGCTATAGAAGCCGCGCCGTGGTTGGCTGCGGGGCGACTTCTCGCTGCCATCGAAAAAGCCCTTCCACCCCGACAGCGCCTCGGCGGAATCGTTGTCGAGCTTGAGGAAGTCCATGTCCGGGTTGGCTCCGGCGAAATTCAATCGCCAAGGCCGGTTCGACTGGCGCTTGATCGGGCCGGTCGCCAGGACGCTGTCGCCGGGCACCACGGGGAGCAGGTCCAAGAGCGGCTTGAGTCGGCCAGAGTCGTCGCCGCGGGCAAGTTGAAACGTGTTCACCGGCCCGGCGATGATGATTAGCCCGCCGGCCTGCGTATCCACCCATTTCTGCAACATGGCGATCTGATCGGCCGTGAACTCCGACCAGTCGGGATCGAACATCACCACGAGGTCGTACTGGGCGAGGTTGTAGTAGCGGTCGTCGAGTTTCTCGTTCGGGTCGTCCTCGACTCGCAGGGTCGTCGGAAAGCGATTGAGGAACCGCTCCGGGTCCACGTCCTGCACGGCCCGGCCATCGCGGCCTTCGTTCTGGAGAAAGATGCTCAATTCGGCCCGCTTGGCGTCTTTCTCGCGCACCAGGAGCGTTCGCAGGAACTGGTAGTCCTTCATCGGCCCGCTGGCGACCAGCAGCACTCGCAGCGGCTTCTTGATGACGGTGACGGAACTCGCGTCGCTGGCATGTTCCTTGCCCGCAAACGCCTCGCGCTTGTCCTTCGGCACGCGAACGACGAACTTCCACTCGCCCTCGACCAGTTCCTTACGGCCGGTCGATTCGCTCTTCAACTCGGCCGGCAACTGCTCCGGGTCGATCGTAAACTCGGCCTGGGCGTGCGGCGGTTCGCCCGGCTGGAACTTGACCGTCGCCTCAAGGACGTGCGACGGCCTTTCGTCCTCCGGTTTGTACACGTCGAGCAAGTGGTGCGTTTCG
>CAZNSL010000427.1:0-4110 GCA_964574975.1 uncultured Alcaligenaceae bacterium
TGCATTCGTTGCATGCAACGAAAATTCGTTGCATCACCCCACAGCCCTTTTTCGTGCAACGAAATACGAATTTGTCCGGTTGGTAGCCGCGCCGTCACGCGACGCGGCGCTGGAAGTGCGCCTCGTGCAGCCGTTGATAGACTTCGCAACCCTTGAGCAGTTCCGTGTGCGTGCCGACAGCTTCGATGCGGCCACGTTCCATCACGACGATACGGTCGGCGATCTCCAGTGTGTTGAGCCGGTGCGTGATGACGAACGACGTGCGTCCCCGCAGAAACCGCTTGAGCACCTGGTGAATGAGTTGCTCGCTCTCCGGATCGCACTGGCTGGTAAACTCGTCGAGGATCAAGATGGCCGGGTCGCCCAGGATTGCCCGCGCCAGCGTGATCCTCTGCTTTTGACCGCCGGACAGTTTCGCCCCGGCATCGCCAACGCGCGTGTCGTACCCCAGCGGCATCTTCTCGATGAAGTCGTGGGCGAACGCCCGTTTGGCCGCCTCTTCGACCTCGTCGCGACTCGCGCGCCGCTTGCCGTAAGCGATGTTCGCGTAAACGGTGTCGTCGAACAGGACTGTGTCTTGCGTGACGAGGCCAACCTGACGCCGCAGACTGCGCAGGTGGGCCTTGCGCAGGTCGATACCGTCGATCAGGACTGACCCATAATCGGGGTCGATGAAGCGCGGCACCAGACTGACCAGCGTACTCTTGCCGCAGCCGTTCTTGCCGACCAGAGCCACGGTCTCACCGGCACGAACCTCAAGTGAGATGTTCGCTAGTGTCGGCCGACCGACCTCGTAGGCAAAGCACACATTGCGGAACTCGATGGCCTCAGCCAAGCGTGGCACAATCGTACCCGAGCTGTTCGATGTCACCTTTGGCTTCAGGTCGATGCCGTCGAAGATGCGATCCGCCGCCGCCGCACCGGACTGAATCTTCGTGTACACGCTCGACAACTTCCGGACCGGGTCGGCAATCGCCGCAAGCAAGGCGTACAGTTGGAGCAAGCTGGGAATATCGAGCGGGTGATCGCACATTTGGATGCCGAATAGGTCGGTGCGGCCCTGGAGGACCAGATATGCTCCAGCGAGCAGTGCCCCGGAGACGGCGGCGACACCCAGCACCTCGATGACCGGGCTGGTGAGCGCGTCGAGGTTGATGAGTTGCATCGACTTGCGGTAGTAATCGCGCGAGGCGGCGCGGAACCGGAGGCGTTCGTGGGCCTCGGCCGTGCACGATTTCACGACGCGGATGCCGCGGAACGTGTCCTGGAGCAGTTTGTAGATGTTCGACATCCGTTCCAGGAGTCGGCGACTCGCACGCTTCATCGCCCGTCCGACCTTGCTCAGCACGATCAGCGCGACGGGCACCAGAACCAGAAACATGAGGGTCAATTGCCACGAGATGTAGCAGGCGATGATCACGCACGCCAGCGCCCTCAGCGGTTCGGCGATCACCTTGCCGTAGAGCGTCTTCAGGCCGACGCCGAATAGCTCCATGTCGTTGGTGAAGTGCGACATCAGCGAGTGCGTACCCTGGTCGCCGAAGTGGCCGACATCCAGGTGGATGACGTTGCAGAAGTAGCGATTGCGGATATCGAGCAGGGTCAAATTGGTGACGCTGCCGACGAGCGATTCCTGAAAGAACTCGAACACACCCTTGATGACGACGCCGATCAGCACCCAAAGGAACAGCCAGAAGAGGCACTCGAACGGCTGCGTCGGCAGCAATCTGACGACGACGGACTTGAGCAGCTTTTGCAGGTAGATCGTGCGGCTCTCGGTCGAGATTTGCCGGTCGAGCCGTGCGATCCGACCGGCGAGTGCCCGCTCCTCGCGCTCCTTCGTCGGCCCCTCTGGCCACTTGGCGCTAACCTCGTGGAGGCGCGACCGTGCCCGTTCGAGTTCGGTGGCGCGCTCGTCGTACTTCGCCTGGTGCTTGTCGATGTCCTCGTCAATCTGAGCGTGCCAACTCTTGCCGCTCTCCAGTAAGCTCAACACTGGATAGATGACGGAGAGGTTCGCACCCCACAGTACGGCGGCGAACAAGGCACAAACGATCGAGAGGACCAGACGACCGCGGTACGGCCACGACCAGCGGAGGCCGCGCAAGAAGTTCTTCATTCGCCCGTCCCCGTCCGTGGGTGGCCGTCCGTTCGAATCGGAGTCTAATCGAAGCGAACGCGACGGGGCAAGAGGGGTTATCGGCCGCGGACCTTCAGCCGCACCGTGACTGGGAAGTGGTCGCTGTAGCCGCGCTCGAACGTGTCGTCGTTCGCGTTACCGAACCGCCACGGGGCGCGCGTCCGCCCGCCGGGCCGCACCAACCCGTTCACGGTCGCCATCGAGCCAGGGTCGCACGACCAACCGCTGTCGTCGAGCATACCGCGGCTCACGACGATCTGATCGTAGATCAGCAGCTTCGAATGGTAGTGCGTGCCGAACCGGGCCGGGTCTTTACCGGCCATGAGGTTGAACAGCTTCGGCTCGATCGCATCGGGTGTCATTTCCGCGAGGTCACCCGTCGCTTGCAGCGACGAGCGCACGCTAGCGTCCTGCGGCCCGTCGTTGAAATCGCCGCAGACGAGCAGATCGACCTCCGGGTCGCGGATCGCTCGGTCGCGGTACAGATTGTAGATCGTCTCACCATACTTTTCGCGACGGGATTCGGCCCCATCACCGTCGCGCAGGTGCGAGGTCCAGTGCGACGCGACGACCGTCAGCGGGTAGCCGTTTACGTCGAGTTGCGTTGCCAGAATGCGGAGTTTCGAGCCGACGAGTCGCGTACGATCGTCGCGCACGGGCAACCTCGAGATGACGCACGGCGCGATGTGCCGACCGGACGACACCTCCTTCATAGCGATGTGACGATAGTGCCAGTTCGGGTCGGTCAGTCCCGCATTGAGCGCGTCGCGCAGCAACTCAGCCGCGCGTTCGCTCTCGACTTCGCAACAGGCGAGTACGTCTGGCCCCCTGCCGCCGTTGAGCTTCAAAAGCGCATCGCTGAGTCGACGTAGTTTCAACTGCCTGGCGTCCGCGTCGTAAGCGAACCAGTCGTCGTACGGCTCGTCGATGGAAAGCCGGCGGTCGTCGCGGTCGTCGAACAAGTTTTCGACGTTCCAGAAACAGAACAGGAACTCGCCCTGCTTGCCCGCCTCGTAAGCGGGACTCGACTCGATGGGCATCGGGCGATTCGACCACCAGTAGCCGACGGCGACGAGGAGGAGCAACCCCAACAGGATCGGCAGGTTGCGTCGCGGGTTGCGTCTCACGGCTTCGATTGCCCACACCGCGGCCTGCGTTGCGAGGGCGACATTGGCTTTGGTGCGGTTACGGGCCACGGTCAGTCCTTTGCGGCCCGGCCGATTAGGTGGCGGCGAAGCCGTCTTGGAGGAATGTAGCGATTGTTGTTATAGTTCCGGTCCTGCGGCGTTCGCAAGATGTAACGCAAGCACGGGCCAGGAGGGCGGTCGATGAAACCGGCAGGCCAGGTGACGTTTTTGTTCGTGGGCATCGGGTTGGGTGTTTTCGCCGCAGGCTTCTATCTCGGCGCGCCGGCTACGCTTCAGGCCAGGCCCAACGACCGCTTCGACGACTATGTGATGTGTACGGGTGCGGTCGCCATCACCCCACGCAGCCCGACCGACGGCGTCTGGTTACTCGACTACCGTCGCGGAAAGTTGCTCGGCACGGTCATCGACCGCGCCCAAGGCAAGATCATCGGCTGGGCCGAGGTCGATCTGACGAGCGAATTCACACTACCGCCGAAGAGTGAGTGCCACTTCCTGATGACCACCGGAACCATCGCGGCAGGACAAGCGGCTCTGTACGTCGCTGAGGTGACATCCGGTAAGTTCGGCGTGTACTCAATGGGCGTGGACCCGAATACGCATAGCGGCGTCGGCATCCGCCGCCACGACCTGCTTACGTTCCGAAAGTAGCCGTCCTCGCTAAAACAGCGGGACGATGATCGACGCGCACATCCACGTCGTTCCGCCGCGGTTGCCGGGCGTCGGGCCGCTCCACCCGCTGTTGAACGGGACGGCTGAAACCGTCGCGGCGGAGTTGCGTCACCAGATGCAACGGGCCGGCGTCACCCATGCCCTTGCGATGGG
>CAZNSL010000427.1:4120-5584 GCA_964574975.1 uncultured Alcaligenaceae bacterium
GGGTGCGTGGCGCGGCAACGACGACGACCCACTCGGCGTTGCCGGGACATTGCGGATCGCGGCACTCGTTCCCGGCCTTCATGCCATCGGCATCGCCGACCCGACACGAACCGACTCCGACCATCTTCGGCGCGTCGAGGCACAACTGACGACAGGGCGCGTGCGGGCGTTCAAGGCGTATCTCGGATACCTCCACTTCGGACCGGAACATCCGAACTACACAGCGTACTACGAATTGGCCGCCCGCTACCGGTTGCCGTTCGTCTTCCACACCGGCGACACCTACTCGCCCTACGCGAAGCTGCGGTTCGCCCACCCACTCCTGGTGGACGATGTGGCCGTCAACCATCCGGACGTGCGCTTCGTCATCGCCCACCTCGGTAACCCGTGGACGCTCGACGCGGCCGAGGTCATCTACAAAAACATGAACGTCTGGGCCGACCTATCCGGCCTCGCCATTGGAGGCGACGATGAGTTCGCGGACGAGGAAAGGCGCGATTCGTTGGCCGATGTCCGTCGCGACGTGCAGCGCGCATTCCGCTACTCGGAGCGACCGAACCGCTTCCTCTACGGCACCGACTGGCCGCTCGTCTCGATGACGGCATACCGCGACTTTGCAAACACGCTGGTGCCGGCGGCGAGTCACGACCTCGTGTTCCGCGACAACGCTCAGCGACTGTTTGCATTACAGTGACTGGTGCTCGATCTGGGCTGGGTTCGCATTCGTCAGCCACCCTTGAAGTCGGCGGCGAACGCCTTCGGGTTGAGCGGCTCGCCGGTCGCGTACTCCGTCAACTTGTTCCAATCGAGAGTCCGGCCAGGGGCGAACACCTTGGACCGCATGAACGCTCCGACGGCAGTGTTGCCGTTGTACAATACGGTTCGCGGGTCCGCTCCTTTGTACACGTCGCGCGCAATAGCATGGTGGACCTGCGATGCGAACAACTGGCCCATCATTTAGTTGTGGTAGTAGACCGGCGCGCTGACGATGTGAATCTTGCTCGCGTAATCGGGCTTCGATCGACCCTCCGGCCGTTTGAGAAGCTGGTACTTTTCGACCAAGTCCCACCACAGTGCGTTCAAGTCTTGCTTCGGGTTCTCGTACATCGCCTTCTCGAAGCGCAACATCACCTGGCACCAGCGCGAAAAGATCAGGAGTTGATTGCGTTGCGTGCGCGACGCGGCGTCGTCGAACGCCTTGGGGTTCTCGACTGTCAGCCCGACTTTTTCGAGGAATGGGCGCTGTTTGGAGAACCGCTCGAACTGCATGGCGACGCCCTCGGTCGTGAGGATGTGCGCTTCGGCCCGCAGGGCATACGGCAGCGAGGCCGGGATGTTTTTACTCGAATACACCGAGTGGCCGAGTTCGTGGAGCATCGTGCCCATCCAGTATTCGTTCGGCACGATGATGCCGAGGACGCGGACGTCGCCTTCGCGGTCGATGTCGGTGCAGAAGGCGTGCGG
>CAZNSL010000428.1:0-5556 GCA_964574975.1 uncultured Alcaligenaceae bacterium
AGGTGAGGACGAGCGTGTCGGGCGACCAGTCCTCGACATCCGGGGTGCGGGCACGCAGGAGGGATGGGCCGGCGGCCAGCGCGGCGGCCAGGCCGAGGAAGCGGCGGCGGTCGGGAGCATTCATGGAGTGGCTCGGCGGGGAGGGAATCTACGGAGTATCGTACCGTTCGTTTCGGCACGTCGGGAAGGGGTCGGCCTGGAATTCTCGCGGATTTCACGCCGGTCGGTGGCAAGCCAGGAGGAATCCGTAGGCCGGCGGCCGACTCGTCGGTGTCAGCCCGACCGGCAGCACCTCCGCAATGTAGAACCCGGCGGCGCGGACGAGGCGCACGGTTTCGCGGCGAGTGAACAGGTGCATGGTCCAGCCGGCGTGGCCCTCGGCCGAGTGCGGCATGGCGAAGTCGCCTGCTGGTCGCCGCAGAAGCGAGCGCAGACAGTCGCCAGCGAGCCAGCGACGGCCGGCCGCGGTACGCAGGTGGTGCCAGCGGTTGTGGACGTGCAGGACGAAGACGCCGCCCGGCCGCAGCAGGCGGAAGGCGTGGCCGACTACGCGCCGCCGGGCGTCGCCGCCAGCGATCATGCCGAGCGTGCTGAACAGGCACAGCGCCGCGTCGAAGGACTCGTCGCACAGCGCGTCGAGTTCGACGACGTTCGCCAGCGCCAGGTCGACGCGCAGGCCGGCGGCGTCGCGTTTGTTGCGGGCGATCCGTAGCATTTCCTGCGACAGATCGACGCCGGTAACGCGGTCGCCGCGCGCGGCGAGCGGCACGGCGACGCGGCCGGTGCCGCAGCCGAGGTCGAGAACGCGACGGCCCGCTGGGACGTGCCGCCGCACGAACTCCAGGTCGAGGTCGAGCAGGGGCGTACCGGCGAGGTCGGCATCGACGGTTCGGGCGAGGTCGGCGTCGTGCAGGTAGTCCCAAACCCCTCGGCTGACGCCGGGGGGCAGTTGCCAGTCCGGAGGAGCCATGACCGATCGGGAACTCCGCGAGGAGGTGTGTGCCGTGGGCCGGCGGGTGAGCGACCGCGGCTTCGTGGCGGCGTGGGACGGCAACATCTCCGCCCGCTTGAGCGACGGCAGCGTCCTCTGCACGCCGACGATGCTGGCGAAGGGCCGGCTCACGCCCGACGACCTGTGTACGGTGGACGCGGCCGGCCGGCAACTGACCGGCCCGCGGGCACGCACCAGCGAAATCCTCCTGCACCTTGCCATCTACAAGCACCGCCCGGACGCGAACGCGGTGGTCCACACGCATGCGCCGCACGCTGTCGCCTTCGCCGCCACCGGCACGCCGATCCCGAACGGTGTGTTGGCCGAGGTCGAGTACTTCCTCGGCGTGGTGCCGACGGTGCCGTACGTCACGCCCGGCACGCAAGCGTTCGCGGACGCGGTGGTGCCGCACCTGGACCGGACGTGCGTCTTGCTGTTGGCGAACCACGGCGTCGTCTCGTTCGGCCCGACGCTGGAGTTGGCGTGCGGCTATACGGAGATTCTCGACGCCTACTGCCGCATCCTGCTGTTGGCGAAGCCGCTGGGGCCGACGACGGCGCTGACCGACGCGCAGATCGACGAGTTGCTCGCACTGAAGCAGAAGACGGGATTCTTGGATCAGCGAGTTTGACCGTTCGCCAGTTCGTTCGTCTGTAGCCGGGGTTTGTGACCCCGGCTACAGACGAACGAAAGCGATCCGCCCACCGTCACGGCACGCTGCTGCCGAAGCGATCGCGGAAGCGGGCGTAGTCGAAGGCGTTGATCGCGCCATCGTTGTCGAAGTCCAGCCAGTCCACGTACGCCGCCTGGCCCACCGACGAGCCGAACGTCGGGCGGAACGTGGCGTAGTCGAGAGCGTTGACCACACCGCTGCCGTCGGCGTCGCCGAACAGGCTGAATAGGCCGTTCGCCAGCGTGCCGTCCTGCACGAAGTCGCCGCCCGGCGAGCCGTTGCCGTCGCCGTCCAATTGCAGGCCGCCGGCCGACACCTGGCCGGCCAGCACCGTGACGCGGACGAAGCCGTCGGCCAACGAGCCGCTCCGCGTCTCCGCGCCGGTGAAGCCCGTCAGCGTCACCACCGTCACGCCGCCGACCACGTTGGCTGTGGCGGTGAACCCGCCGACCGCGCCGCCGCCGAGGCGCGACAATTGGAAGGCGTCGGCCACCGCGCCGGCGAACGTCACCTGAGTCGTGAACGTCACGGTCAGGCTGGTCACCCGCGACCGCTGGGCCGAGGTGCCGTCGTTGACGCCGACGCCGCCGACGCCCGGCGGCGTCGCCGCCGCGCCCTGTTCCTCGATGTCGGTGTAGGTCACCGGCAGCCGGTTGCCGAAGGTCCATTGGCCGTTGACGGCGCTACTCGGCGTGTTGACGGGCGTCGTTGCGCCGGTCAGGTCGAGGTTCAGCCGGTCGCCGATGCCAGTCGACGTGACCGGCGCGAAGCCGTTGACGTTGAACGCCGTCGCCGCCGACGGCGTCACGTTGATGATGTCGCCGGTCGCATCGCTCGGCATGTTCAGGGTGAGCGTCGGGATTTGAGCGTAGGTCAGCGACCCGCCGGCCCCGAAGAAGCTGTCGCCCGCGACGCCGACTTGCATGGCGGTGACCGTCACCACGTCGGCCGTGGTGTCGCTGCTGTCCTCCAGCGTCAGCGTGTCGTTGCCGCCCTGACCGTCGATGGCGACGGTGCCGCGGACGTTGTCCACCGTGCCGCCGGCCGCCGCGCCGTTGGAGTCGATGCGGATCGTGTCGTCGCCGGTGCCGGCGTTGACGGTCAGCGCCGTACTCACGGCGAGGGACTGGACGTTGACCGTGTCGTTGCCCGGCCCGGTTTCGATGGTCGCGGAGCGGCCGGCCGCGACGACGCCGGCCAAGATGACCGTCACCGTATCGGTGCCGGCCGCGCCGTCGTTGGTCGCCGCATCGAGGGTGACGTTGGTCGTGTCGGCGAGGATCGGGATCATGGTGACGCCGCCGCTCGAACCGGCGACGCGGAAGCGGCCGCCGGTGACGGTGTCCACGGTCGCAAGGTCGGCCGCGTTGGGCGTGCGGACAGTGAGCGTCGTCGCGCCGTTGAGTTCGACGGTGCTGGCCGCCTCGAATTCGGAGAAGGTGATGGTGGTCGCGCCGACGGTGAGCGTGCCGCCGTAGGAAACGTTGCCGTCGAGGCCGACCGGGGCCGTCGCATTTGGCGCGTAGGTCGCGGTTGCCGCACCGCCGCCGTTGACGATGAGCTGGTCGGTGCCGGCCATGCCGCGGACGGTGATCGGCACACCGAGCGAAGCATCGACGACGAGGCGGTCGTTGTCGAACCCGAGATCGACGAGGATACCGTTGGCGTCGTAGTTGTTGAGCGTGTAGGAGTAGGTCGTGGCCCCGCCGCCGCCGGGCACAGCAATCGGCGTCGTGTAGGTGGCGTTGCTGAAGGCCTGAACGGTGACGGTGGCCTGCGTGGCGTTCAGGCGGGTAATGGTGACGATGTCGTGTTCGCCGGTGCCGGTGACGTACACCGGTGCCCCGCTGCGCAGGCCGAGGACGCTGGTGCTGGCGTAGCGGTCGTGGTTGGTGACGACGCTGGACGACCCGGAGAGCGTCAGCGGGTAGCGGGTGAAGAAATCGTAGTTGGTACGGTTCGTTGTGCCGGCGCTGCCGACGATGACATCGGAGTTCGACAGTTGCGATGAGTTCGACGTGTGGGCCAGGCCGAAGCAGTGGGCCGGTTCGTGCGACGTGGTGTAGGCCAGGGCGTTGTCCGCGTTGGCGTTGGGGTTCGCGGCGAGTACCGCGTCGGCGAAGCTCACGCACGAATCGTCGTTGGCGTTATTCCCGCCGATATCCAACGCGGACGCCACGCCGTAGAGTCCGCCGGAACTGATCGGATTGCCGGTCGAGGCGACCGTGCCGTAGATCGAGAACGCCCAGGAATCGCGCTCGCCGGTGACGTTCGGCCCGGCGTTGAGCGCGGCCCGAATGCCGTCGAAGTACGTGGTCGAGTTCGTGTTGTCGAGCGCCGGGGCCAGGACCACGTTGACGTCGAACGGCTCGTAGTAGCGCTGGATCAAGCTAAAGACGTTGGCCCGCAGGTCGATCCAATCCTGGGCGTTGACGCCGCCGGAGCCGTTGTAATCGAAGGTCACCCGCTCGGAAGCCGGCCGGAATCGATAGAGCGTCGCGTCGGAAAACGAGAGGTTCGGCCCCGACAGCCCGCCGCTGGCCAGACTCGTCCGGAGTTGCAGGTCGGTCAAGTCGAATCCGCCGGTCGGGAAGTTGTCCCCAAAATCGACGTAGAGCGTGCTGGATGGAACGGTGCGATCCTCCAACCGCACCAGCCGCGGCTGGGCCCAGCGACCGATGGAGCGGTTCCCGGTTACGTCCAGAGTTGTGCGGGAACGCCGACGGTCGCAACGGGTCATCGCAGGAACCTCACAGGGATGGTGTGGCCCCGATCGGGGCCGAGCCGGATCGCCCGGCGTATGCCAAGGCGTTTCGTCGATGTAGGGTTCGCGGCCCGCGCCGGCCACTTTGCCAACGCTGGGTGCCGGTTGACGGAATTTAGCACACGATTGTCGAGGGGGGTCGTGCCGTTACGGCACGGAGTGGCCGAAGCGGGTGCGTTGATGAAGCCGTCACCGTCAAGGTCCAGGAACTCCAGGCCGCCCGCCGGACCGGCCCCTACTTCGCCGAGACGTTCTATTGGGTCGTGCTGCTCGATCCCCGCGACGCCTTTCGTGACCGACGCTCCCCGAGAAGGCCGAGGAATTAGCCACAGATGAACACAGATGAACACAGATAAATGCAAGACATCGATCGTGCATTCATCTGTGTTGATCTGTGTTCATCTGTGGCTAATACTTACGGCACGCCGGCCCCGAAGCGGTTGCGGAACTGGCTGAAGTCGAAGGCGTTGATGACGCCGTTGCCGTCGAGGTCCAGCCACTCGATGTACCCCGCCTGCCCGGTCGAGGAGCCGAAGGCCGGGCGGAACTGGCTGAAGTCGAACGCGTTGACGACGCCATTGCCGTCCACGTCGCCGAAGAGGCGGTAGAGGCCGTTGGCGACCGTGCCAGTCAGCGCGTAGTCGTCGCCGCCGGTGCCGTCGCCGTTACCGTCCAGCCCGACGATCTGGCTCGCCCGCGCCACGAGCGCGTACCGGCCGTCGGCCAGCGAGCCGAATTGCGTCTCCGCACCCGTGAAGCCGGACAGCGTCACCACCGTGACGCCGTTGACGACGCTCGCGGTCGCCGTGAACCCGCCGACCGCACCGCCGCCGATGTGCGACAACTGGAAGGCGTCGGCGACCGCGCCGGCGAACGTCACCTGTGTCGTGAACGTCACCGTCAGGCTCGTGACCCGCGAGCGCTGGGCGACACCGCCATTGACGACAACTCCTTGCACCCGCGGTGTTGCCGGCTGCGATTCGAACGCGCCGATGTCGGCGGCCGAACCGAAGACGCGGACGAAGCCGACGCCGCGCTGGTCGGTCGTCAGGCCCGCGGCGTTGTTGCCGGCGTTCAGGGCCGGACTGCCGGACAGGAACGCGTGCGTCTGAGTCGGGCCGCCGTTGT
>CAZNSL010000429.1:0-5537 GCA_964574975.1 uncultured Alcaligenaceae bacterium
GTGCTGGTAAGGGGACATCGTGCCGGGATCGACGTTAATGTAGGGGTCGAACTTTTGCAGCCGGACGCGCAACCCGCGGCGTTCCAGCAGCATCCCGACGGACGCGCTGGTCAGCCCTTTGCCCAGAGAACTGACCACGCCGCCCGTTACGAAGATGTGTTTCGCCATGTAGCCCGCCCTTGCTCGCCCCGCCTGCGGGGATGCCCGACCGGCTTCCGGAAGCCGACCGCCCAATATTCAATTTATCGTCTCGAGCGCCTCGTTCCAACGTCGGTCATGTCCGGAATCCTACGCGGCTCGTGCCGGAGTGGCGGACTTGCCCGAATGCTCCGCCACAAACCGTCGGTAATCCTCGATCGTGTCGACACCCCGTCCTGCGTGGGCGACAACCCCGACCTGAATTGCCCAGCCACGATCTAGCGCGCGAAGTTGTTCGAGCATTTCCGCCCGTTCGAGTTGAGCAGGTGGTGCCGCCGCCAGTTCCAGGAGAGCGTCGCGACGGTATGCATAAAGGCCAAGGTGTTGCAGGAACCGCGCCGGCCGTGCGGAAAAGTCGGGTCGGCCGTCGCGCACTGCTGGAATGGGACTACGGCTAAAGTACAGCGCCCGGCCACGAGCGTCGCAAACCACTTTGACACAGTTCGGGTTGAGGTACGCCTCTTCGTTTGCGAGTGGTACGGCCAGAGTCGCCATTCGCGCGTCGGGATCGTTGGCCAATAGAGTCGGTAATAGGTCGAGAACCCGAGGCTCGACTGTTGGTTCATCGCCTTGCAAGTTGACGATGATATCGGCGTCGAGACTGCGGGCGACCTCGGCAATGCGATCGGTCCCGGTGGGGTGATCGCGCGAGGTCATCACACAGTTCCCCGAGAAACTGGCCACAGCGGCCTGAATGCGCGGATCGTCGGTGGCCACGATGGCCCTGCAGACGGATTTGGCGGCCAGAGCCCGCTCGTAGACGTGTTGGATCAGGTACTTGCCCGTCGAGCGCAGCAGCGGCTTGCCGGGCAGGCGCGTCGAGGCGTAACGGGCGGGGATGACGATAACGGTGCGCACGGGCAACCTCCTTGTTGACCCGGTATGAGAACGACCCGACGATTGAACCAGATCGCTCCTTCGCGGGCAAGTGCTTTCGCCAAAACGTGCACTCGCCGACGCCTTGACGACCGCGCACCCGGCGCGTTAAGTTTCATAGAGCGTTGCTTTTCCACGTCCGCAACCGTATCGGACGGGCTGTCGTACGGCCCGCACACCCTCATGATGCACGTCGTCAAGCTGACCATTGCCGCCGCCTGCGGCTGCTTCCTGGCCGCCGAACGGGTCGTCGCGCAAGAACAGGCTACCAGAGAAGAGCGCGGCACGAAACTCGAGGAGTACCGAAACGGTACGAAGCCCATCGACGCTGAGGCCCGCAAGCTCTTCGAGAAAGTCGCCAACTACTACGCGGCCCAACTCGTCAACCCCGATGTGCAGCGCGATCGTATTAACAACGTCGTTTCGGAGGTGGAACAGAAATTCCATAAGCCAGGGATCCCCGAAGAGTTCTACCGCATCCAAGGCGCGAAGCGGACCTTCAATGAGGAGTTCGGCAAGTCCTTGGCAAATGTCATCGAACCCATCCTTCTCAAGAATTCCAAGGTAATCGCACGACTGAACGCCGCCCGCATGTTGGCCGATGGCCCCTGTAAAGGCGGAGCCGACGCTGTCGCCGAAACCCTCGTGAAGTGCTTGGAAAACGCCCAGGAAACTGACGGTGTTCGGCTGTGGGCGCTGAAGGGTCTAGGTAACCTGTTCGCGCTCGTGCCGGAAAAGAACTTCCCCAACCGCACGGTCTTCCAGAAACAGGCCGTTTCTCAACTCCCTGCACTGGAGCAGCGTAGCATCCTGGCATTGATCGCATTTATCGAGCGCAAGAACGACCTGCAGAACGACATGCTGAGCGAGCAGAAGGATGCGTTCAATTACGTTCGCCGAGAGGCAATCAAGGCTCTCGGCCACGTGCGCGTCCAAGCGGTCAAGAACGAAAGCACAGTGACGGGACGGCCAGCACTGACGCTCCTCAAGGCCGCCCGCCGCGACCTGCCGGCCCCTGCGGTTAGTATCGGCGAACAGGTGGAGGCGATCGTCGGCTTCACGCAGTTGCTGCCCGACCGGGACCGCGACTTGCAACTCGACTACGCCGTGCCACAGATTGCTGACGCGTGCGCCGATGTCGGCCAGTTCTTCATCGCCACACAAGGTGGGCTGGACATGCCGTGGAAGGTGACTGCCGTGCGCCTGCGAGACGCCTTCGACCAATGGTACCGCGTCAACGACGAGCAGAAAACGGCCGGCGCAATCCGCATTCGTCAACTCGCGGACAACCTGCAACAAAACCTCATGCAGCCGTTCGAGCAATCCGCTGCGGCGGTCGCACCAAACCTCCCGGCGATTCGGGCCTTCGCAGAGTCCGTCCGGCAGCAAGCCCCGACCGCGTCCCTGTTCAAGAGCGATCCAGCGACAACCGTCAAGCCGGTGCCGTGGCAATGACTGATTCGTGCGGCGAACGGGGCAATTGACACGGCACCGTCAATTGCCCCAGCAGACCAGTCCAGGTTCGTAGTCGTGCGGTAGGTCCTCGTGTCGAGGCAGCACCCGCACCGCGAAGCCGTACTGGCCACTGGCCCGACATGCAATCGACCCACAGTACTCATATGCTGAGCCGTGCAACTCGCCGTTAGTCGTCATCGCTGCGGAATGCGGTCGAGAGATTTCGCCGAATGAGTCGAGAAGGCCGTGGATGATCTGGACTTCCACGTCATCGGGCGAAAGTTCGCCAAGGACGACGCGTACCTTCACCTTCAATTCGGCCCCGACGCGCATCGTGTCGTTGGCATTCAGGACTTCGATGTCATCGACGCGGATGCCGCTCCATCCGCCGATCAGTTTGCGACGCCATGCCGCCAATGCGACTGCTTTGCCGGCGTTGCTGGCCAACAACCGCGTCGCCCGAACGGCGGACGGCCAGTAGCACATCTCGACGTACTGCTGCACCATGCGGTTGGTATTGAACACGGGCACGTTGGTGCTAATCGACCGCTTCATGCGCCTTAGCCACTCGCGCGGCACGCCATCGTTGTTGCGGGTGTAGAACATGGGCACGATTTCGTTTTCGAGCATTTCGTAGATCGCCCGGCCTTCGACCGAATCCTGGTAGGCAAGGTCCGTGTACTCCTCGCCTGCCCCAATCGCCCAGCCATTATCCTGCTGGTAGCCCTCCACCCACCAGCCGTCGAGGACACTCAGGTTCTGCCCACCGTTGACGCAGACCTTCATACCGCTGGTGCCCGAGGCCTCCAAAGGCCGGCGTGGGTTGTTCAACCAGATGTCCACGCCCTGGATCAGGTGGCGGGCAATGTTCATGTCGTAGTCTTCGATGAAGACGATGCGTCCGCGCAGTTCGGCCCGCCGGGCCGCGTGGATCACTTCGGCAATGACCTTCTTCCCTTCCGTATCGTGCGGGTGGGCTTTGCCGGCGAAGACGATCTGTACCGGCCGGTCCTTGTCGTTGACGATCGCGGCCAGGCGTTCCATATCGCGGAAGATGAGCGACCCACGCTTGTACGTCGCGAAGCGACGGGCGAAGCCAATCGTCAGGGCATCCGGGTCCAGCACTTCCGCGGCCCGAGCGACTTCGCCTGGTGGAGCACCGCGGCGGCGAAGCTGTTCGCGCAAACGCGCGCGCGCGAAATTGACGAGCCGGCCACGGCCGCGCTCCTGCGTTCGCCACAGTTCCGCGTCCGGCACCTGCTCGATCCGCTTCCAGGCCGAATGGTCGGCCGGTCGCTCCTCCCACTGGATGCCGAGGTAGCGGTCGTAGATTTGGGCTACTTCCGGCGACAACCAACTCTGGGTATGAACTCCATTGGTGATGGCCGCGATCGGCACCTCGGCTTCTGGCAGCCCAGGCCATAGGCCCTTCCACATCGACCGCGAAACTGCCCCGTGCAGTTGGCTGACGCCGTTGGCGACGTTGGCCGTCTTGAGGGCCAGTACCGTCATGCCGAATAGTTCGCCCTCGTCGTTTATATTCTGCCGGCCCAGGCCGAGGAACGCCTTGCGGTCGATGCCCAGCGCACCCATGTAGAGACCGAGGTATTGTTCGATGAGTGCCGGCGCGAATACCTCATTGCCGGCCGGCACCGGCGTATGTGTCGTAAAGCACGTACCCGCCTTGACCGCCTCGGTAGCCGCTGCGTAATCCAGTTTGCGATTCTCCATCAGGATGCGGATGCGCTCGAGATTGCAAAAAGCCGAATGTCCCTCGTTGAGGTGGCAGACGGTCGGTTCGAGGTTCAATGCCCTCAGAGCGCGAATGCCGCCAATACCCAGTACGATTTCTTGCTTGATGCGGTTCTCCTTGTCGCCGCCGTAGAGTTGTGCCGTGATGTTGCGGTCGTCGACGTGGTTCTCAGGGATGTTGCAATCGAGCAGGAACAACGGTACCCGACCGACCTGAATCTTCCACACCTTGGCACGCACGTCGCGCCCCGGCAGCGGGATGGGCACCAATACCGGCTGACCAGACGCGTCGGTCTGGAGGACCAACGGCAGGTTGAAGAAATCGTTTTCGGGGTAGCGCTCCTGCTGCCAGCCGTCGGGATTGAGGTACTGCCGGAAATAGCCTTCGCGATACATCAATCCCACGCCGACCAAAGGCAAGCCGAGGTCCGAAGCGCTCTTCAGGTGGTCGCCAGCCAGAATACCGAGGCCTCCGGAGTAGACCGGGATACTCTCGTGAATGCCGAACTCGGCCGAGAAGTAGGCGACTCGGCCATCGGCTGGTGTCTTCGGCCCGTAGGTTTCGCCGAACCAGGTGTGGCCGCACAGGTAATGGTCGAGCGACTGTTCGACCCGATCGAGGTGGGCGAGGAAGCCATCGTCGCCGAGCAATTCGTTCCAGCGCGATGGTGGAGTGGCCCCGAGAAGTCGCACCGGGCTGTTGTCCAGCGACTCGAACAGGTCAGCGTCGATTCGTCGGAACAGTGCGATCGCGGGGGCGTTCCAACACCACCACAGATTGTAAGCGAGTTTATGAAGACCCTGCAGGCGTTCGGGCAGGTGGGGCAACACCGTAAACGTATGGATCGACCGTCCGGGCATCGCGACCTCGACGAACAGTAACGACGGAAACCAGCGGCATCGAGCGCGCGACGCCGAATGCCGGATAGCTTAACGGCCTGGCCGGAAAATGCAAACCAGCTTTCCCAGCTTACCAGCGACCTAGTATTTCCGTTACTGTCGCATTTCGATGGACGCGACAGAATGACGCTTGCGTTGCTCCGAAGTCTACGAACCGTCGCCCGACTTTTACGCGGCAGACCGGCATCGTCCAGAAACGAATCCCCTCGTAAAGTGTCCTCGCCGCATGTCGAGTTGTCGGTGCAGTTCCTGGCTGCTACGCTGACGCCAACCCGACGAGGCCCGCCGCGATGCCCGACCGCTTCGACGCACGTCGCGCCGAACTGCGCGACGATTTCTTTGGCCGCCTGTTCCTC
>CAZNSL010000430.1:0-5533 GCA_964574975.1 uncultured Alcaligenaceae bacterium
GTGTGGGACAACGCGGCGTGGCACGTCAGCAAGCGCGTGCGGGCGTGGATCAAGGGCCACAACCGGAAGGCTCGTGCGGAGGGCGGGGTCCGGATCGTGGCGTGCTTCCTGCCGGTGAAAAGCCCGTGGCTCAACCCGATCGAGCCGAAGTGGGCGCACGGCAAGAAGGCCATCGTCGAGCCCGAGCGACTGCTCGCGGCCAACGAGGTCCGAACCCGCGTGTGCGACTACTACGGCTGCGAACAACTGGAACCCCTTACACAACTATCCGCCTGAAACTGCATTAGTGGAAATCAGGAGATGGTGCAACGGTAAGGTGGCGTTCACTTTACGCATCAATGGGCGTCGAATTGGCGATTGTGGGTCGAATGGGAAGGATGCGGCGTTTGGGTGAAACATCGAACGGCCGCCGGGTGGGCGATCCCGGCTCCGTGCGTCATCGCCCGCGCTGCCGCCGGCGGTGGCCGATCAGGCCCAGGCCGCCAATGGCTCCCAGCAGCACCGTCGGCGGCGCGGGCGTCGTCGTCGTCTCCGGCCGCAACAGGAACGCCTCGTATAGACCGTTGTGGAAGCCCCATCCAACGATCTCACCATTGCCGTTGATGGCCGTGGCTCCACCGAGAATCCAACCGGAGGACGGGCTGATCAGGCTGTTGAGGTCGGTCATCGACCCGCCGCTGTACAGGAAGGCGTGATACTCGCTGTCGCCGGCGGTGTAGCTCGTGCCGACGACCTGGCCGGTGTTGTTAATGGCCCTGGCGTAGCTGAAGCTGCCGCCGAGGGTGCCCAGGTCGGTCATCGACCCGCCGCTGTGCAGGAAGGCGTGATACTCGCTGTCGCCTGCGGTGTAGCTGTAGCCGACGACCTGGCCGGCGTCGTTGATGCCGTAGGCTCCGCTGTAGCTGCCGCCGAGGGTGCCGAGGCTGGTCATCGACCCGCCGCTGTACAGGAAGGCACGGCCGTCGCTGAAGCCGGCGACCTGGCCGGCGTCGTTGATGCCGAAGGCTTCGCTGTACCCGCCGTTCAGGGTGCCGAGGTCGATCATGACGCCGCCGCTGTACAGGAAGGCGTGTGTTGCGCTACTGCCGGCAGTGGAGCTGTAGCCGACGACCTGGCCGGCGTCGTTGATGCCGTAGGCTTGGCTGTACCCGCCGTTCAAGGTGCCGAGGCCGGTGACGGTGAAGCCGGCGTGCGCCGGGGCGGCGGCGAGGGCTGCCGCGAGGGCGAGGTGCGGACTCATTCGAGCGAGCCAACGGTGCGACATTGAAGTCTCCTCCGAGAAAAGGACCGGGCGATTGGGTTTGGCCGTGGTTGCCGGCGGGCGATTCGGGGATTGCAAGGCCGGCCGCGCGGGGTGGGCGATCCCCGGCGGCCGCGCGGGTGCGGGCAGCGCATCGGCCGGCGTCAGTTCTGCCGCAGCCGTAGCAGGAAACTGCCGGTGAAGGTGCCGGGCGCGGTCAGGTCGAAGTTGGCCAGCGGGTCCGGGTCGAAATCGACCGTGCCGGAGAAGTACCCGGCGACGTGAACCGCGCCGGACGGGTCCACGGCGATGCCAAACCCGGTGTCGCCGCCGGTGCCGCCGAAGGTCTCGGACCATGCGAAATTCCCGGCCGATGTCAGCTTCAGGACGAAGATGTCGCTCGACCCGGCGCTCGTCCGAGACGCGACCGCCGTACCCGGGTTAAAGTCCACGGTCCCGGAGAAGCTGCCCGTGGCGTAGATGTTTCCGCCCGCGTCGGTCGCCAGGCCCCACACGGTCGCCGAACTGGATGTCGTCGCGCTCTCCTCCAGGGCCTTGGCCCAGGTCAGGGCACCGGCACTGGTCAGCTTGGCGATGTAGCCGCCGCCGACGGTCGGGAGGTTGGTCGTGCCGCTGCCCGGGTTGAAGTCCACCTTGTGGGAGTAGAACCCGCCGACGATCACGCCCCCGTCGGGGCCGAGCGCGACCGACGAGGCGGACGAGTAGCCGTAAGTCCAGGTGCCGTTGACCAACTGGGACTGGCTGACAAACGGGCTGACCCAACCGAACTTGCCCGCCGTCGTGAGTTTCAGGACGAAGCCGGAGTAGGAGCCCGGCCCGGCGGACGCCAGTTTCTGAGCCTGGTTGGGGTCGAAATCCACCGTGCCGCTGAAGGCACCCGAGACGAACACGTTCCCGGCCGCGTCGGCCGCCAGGTCGCAACTGAGAAGGGAACTGTTGGACGCCACGAACTTCGCCCACTGCTGCGCCCCGGTCGTGCTGTATTTGAGGATGTCGTAGCCGTACTGCGGGCCGTTCAGCGAGCTAATCACGTAGACGTTGCCGGCGGCATCCGTGTCCAGACCCTGCGGGATCTCGCCCTCGTAACTGCCGCTCTGCGCCTGGCCCCAGCGGTTCGCCCAGAGGACGGTCCCGGCCGCGTCGAGTTTGGCGACCCAGCCGTCCTTGCCGTTGCCGGCCGCCGTTAGGGTGAAGGGGCCGTAGTCGCCGGTGCCGCGAAACTGGCCCGTGACGTACACGTTGCCGGCCGCGTCCACGTCGATCGCCCGGCCCTCGTCGCCGCCGGGGCCGGTGGCGGTCCCGCCCATGCGGACGGCCCAGATCAGAGAGCCGTCCGGGGCGTACTTGGCGACGTAGGCGTCCTTCTCGCCGACGGAGGTGAGGATGTCGACATCGCCGGCGTGCGTGTGCGTCGGGTCGAAATCGACGGAGCCGTAGAAGTGCCCGGTCAGGTAGCTGTTCCCGGCCGCGTCGGCGGCGACGTCGTTCGCCAGGCTGGCCCCGGCGTCGCTGCCGAGGGCCAGGGCGGAGGCGAGGCCGACGGCTGGCACCTCACGGCCCTCCAGAGGCAAGACGCCGAGGCGGACGCGCGGCCTACGGGCGTGGTGGGGGCGGGCGTTCGCACGGGTGAGCCGGAGCCAGTTTCGCAGGGCCATCGGACCGTCCTCCGCAAGGGGGTGTTGTGTTCGTTCGACACCCCCAGTGCGACTTTCGGCCGCGGAACGGCTCACGAATTTGGAGATCGAGTTTGTCTGTGGCGGCGAGTCATTTCGACGGGAGTGGGCCTGGAGTCGGCAGCTTTTGTCGCCAGTCTTGCGCTTGATCGGGTCGGCCGGTCGCCTCGTACAAGCGCACGATACGCTCCCCGGCTTCGGTCAGCCGCTTTTTCCCACTTGGCGAAAGTACACGTTCTCGCTGACGAATGCCCTCGTAACCCGAAAGGAGTAGAGGCTCGGCTTCGGCGTGTCGGCCCTGTTCGAAGATCGCGCCGCCCAACATGCTCGTGGCGTAGAATCGCAGCCAACTCGTCGGCATCAGCTTCTCCTGTATTGCGACACACTCCCGCAACACGGTCTCGGCCTCGCGATATCGCTTTTGGAATAGCAGAGCCCGGCCAAGGCCGGACAAGGCGATGACATTCGGGTTTGCGTGGGGCGTGGCTTCCGGCCGCCGTTCCAGGATGTTGCGATATTTCCGCTCGGCCTCTTCGAGGCGGCCGACCGAAAGGTATGCCGACGCCAAATTGCTCGCGGTGACGATCGCTTCGGAATGATCGGGCCCGGATAGTGCTAGCCGCTGCGTCAAAGTCTGTTCGTAAAGTGCGATCGCTTCGGGTAGTCGCTCGGAATCGACGTAGGCCAAAGCAAGATTGTTCATGGCTACGAGCGTCTTTGTGTGCTTGGGGCCGTATTTGGCCTTGCACTTGTCCACGTGTCGTTCGTGCAAGTGAATGCCGTCCGCGACTCGGCCACCCCTGTCGTACGCTCTGGCCAAGTCGTCCATCAAAACGATGGTCTCCTCATGGTCGGGGCCTTCCTTCGCGGTCCACTGTTGCAGCAAAGGCTCGAACAGCTCAATCGCTTTGGCGGACTGCCCCGTTGGCTCGTAAGCCCGACCCAAGCATATCGAAAACTCCAGGATCTTTTTGCGTTCCGGGTCGCCCCGGGACTTCAATTTGGCGAGCGACCGCTCGAAAAACGGAACGGCCTCGGCCGGTCGATTCGCACGTTCGTAGGCGTGGCCGAGCTGATGGGCGGTCTCCGGAAGATCGGGATGATTCGGAGTCGCCTCGCAAGTCTTCAACAAACCGGTGAGCAGATGGATGGAATCCTCATGGCGTCCCATGCGACCGTAGAGAGCCGCCAAATTCTGTACGCGGTACGCGGGCTCCTTTTGGCCACTCTCCCGGGCCGCCTTTTTCGCCTGTTCGATTTGAGTCAGTGCGTCCGCCAACCGGCCGACATCGACCAGTGCGACCGCGAGGTTGTTCATTTCGCTGAGCGTTTTCTCGTGGGCGGGTCCGTGATCCCGGCGATGATCCGCGACCAAAGTCGTGTGCAGGTCGACCAGCCGCGCCGCGTCCTCTTTGGCTTTGTCCTCGCGCCCCGTCTCCTTGTGGAACTTTCGAAGCGCCTGCACCACCCCGATCCGACTGTAGACATTTGAGGCGGTGGAGTAAGCACTGACATAATCGGCCTCGGCCTCGGCAAGTTGGCCCAGATTCGCGTAGCACTCGGCCCGGTTCAGGTACCCGACCACCTTGTCGCGCCGCAGGGCGATACACGCCGTACAAATCCCGATCGCCTCCGCGTACTCGTACTTCCTCTTCGCCAGCCGCTCGGCCAGAAAGAACAGCGAAGGGTAGTGATCGGGCTGAACGCGGAGGGCCGCGCGATACGACCGGATCGCCTCGTCGATGTCCCCGTTCCACCCGGCCGTGTGGCCCGGCAGGAAGTGGTCCCAGGCCGTCACCGCGGGCGTCTGTGCAAACTGTTTCTCGTCCGCTTCGGCGGCGGCCGTGTCGTTGAGTTTCCGGTGACACTCGCCGCGAACGAAATAGAAGGCCCGGGTGGGCGGATGGAACGCCTCGGCCTGCCGCAAATTCTCCAGGCTTTGTTGTGCGGACCGACGGGGGTCGTCCCGGTGCCACCGCATCCGGTAATCGGCCAGGTACACCAATCCGACGTAGGCCACCTCCCGGACCTGCCCGCGCTCGGTCGGGGTCAGATACACCTTGTCCAATTGGTCCGTCCAGTCGTCGGCTGCCGCGAGGACGCCGTACGTGTTCAGCGCTGCTTCAATCTCGCCGATTTGTTCCCGGTAGGTGCGTGTGTCCACGTGAGCCGTGCCGTACGAGTCGGCGACTTGCCGCAGAAACGACTGGAACCGGTTTGCTTCCGCGCGGCGGGATTCGATTTCGTACCGGACCCGGTCGACGGCGATGGCTGCGTCCGGTAGGCGATTGCGGTAGAGCGCAATATGCCCGGCGGCCTCGGCGGCCCGTTGGTCGGCCAGGGCCAGATCACCCGCTTCGATCGCGGCGCGCGCGCCCGCCAAACTCTCCGACGACTTTTGTTCGGCTGCCTGCGCTCGAGACACTCGTTCCCAAGCCGTGTACGCGGCACCGTAGATCACGGCGAGAATGGCGACACCCAGAACCGCCGCCATTGCCACCGTCGCCCGCTTTCGCCGCAGGAACTTCCGCAGCCGATACCCGACCGACGGCGGCCTCGCTTCGACCTACTCGCCAATGCGGATGTCGATTGGCGTGGT
>CAZNSL010000431.1:0-2336 GCA_964574975.1 uncultured Alcaligenaceae bacterium
GGTCGCCGCCGCTGGCGGCCGTCTCGTCGATTAGCATGACCTTCGGCCCGTGGATCGCGTCCTGTGGCGTCTTGAAGTCGGTCCCGTAGCGCGTCGTCCACATGCCGACGAACGGGCGGCGCAGGTGGTCGATGTAGTAGTCGGCCACCGAGCCGCCGCCGTTGAACCGCTCGTCCACGATGATCGCATCCTTGTCGGACTGCGGGTAGAAGTAGCGCTTGAAGTACGTGTGCCCCGGCCCGGCCGTGTTCGGGACGTACACGTACGCCACCCGCCCGTCGGTCGCGTCGTGGACCTTCTTCAGATTGCCCTCGACCCACGCCCGGTTGCGCAGGGCGTACTCGTTGCCGATCGGCTCCACGGTCACGGTGCGGCTGCCGCTGCCGTCGGCGTTCGGACCGACCGTGATCTCGATCGACTTGCCGGCCGTGTTCTCGAACAGGCTGTACACCTCCGTCGGCGGCTTGAGGTCGATGCCGCGAACGGCCAGCAGGTACTCGCCAGGTTTGACGTTGACGCCGGGCACCGTCAGCGGCGAGCGAGCCTCCGGCGACCAGTTCAGGCCGCCGTAGACCTTGGCGAAGCGGTAGCGACCGTCGGCGATCTCGTAGTCGGCCCCGAGCAGGCCGCCGGGCACGCCCTTCTTCTCGAACGGCCGTTCCGACGGCGTCGTGTAACTGTGGCCGACCGCCAGCTCGCTGAGCATCCAGCGGACGACCTTGTACACGTCGTCGGAGTTGGTCGCGTGTTCGATGAACGGCGCGTATTTGGCCTTCATCGCCGGCCAGTCGGCCCCGTGATAGTTGGTGGCGTAGAAGAAGTCGCGGTTGACCCGCCACGCCTCGTCGAAGATCTGCGCCCACTCGGCCCGCGGCTCGACCTTGACCTCGACGGCCTCCAGGTTGAGCTTGCCCTTGCCGGGCTTCGCCGGCTCGGCCGTATCGACGATCGACCAGTCGGCTTCCATCGGCCCCGCCGGCGTCAGCACGGCGGCCTTCTTGCCGTCGGGCGTCACATCGTAGCCGATGCACGTCGGCACGAGCGTCTCGCCCTTGCGCTTGGACAGGTCGTAGCGGCGCAGCTCGCTGCCGGTCGGGCCGTCGTCGGCGCGCTCGTGCGCCTTCAAGTAGAAGATTTGTCCGGCCGCGCCGGCCTGGAGACTCATGTAGCTGGCCTTCGGCAGCGGCAACGCCAGGATGCGCTGGTCGATGCCGGCGAAGTCGATGGCCACGTCCACGGCCTTCTTCTCCTTGGCCTTGTCGTCCTTCTTCTCGTCCTTCGCGGCGTCGGGGCCTTTCTCCTCGTCGCTCTCGCGGGCCAGGGGCGACTTCTCGCCGGCCTTCAGCACCGCGAGGTAGATCGACTGCTTCGCCTCCATGTCGGCCCGCGCCTGGGAGAACCAGGTGTTGACCGGGCCGGCGTCGGTCGAGGCCAGGAAGAACAGGTACTTGCCCGAGGCGTCGAACGCGGGTTCGCTGGCGTCGCTCAGCCCGTCGGTGATGGCCGACGCCTTCTTGTCGGCCAGCGAGTAGACGTAGACGGTGCGGTACGCCGAGCGGTTGCCGATAGCATAAGTCACCCACTTCGAGTCCGGCGACCACGCCGGATGCAGCGTGCGCACCGGGCTGTAGATCGGCTCCGCCGCGACCTTGACCGGATGGCCGTTGTCGAGGTCGAGGACGTAGAGCGCCTGCGCGTTGTCGACGTAGGAGACCTTCTTCGAGTCCGGCGACCACGCCAGGCGGCTGTAGAAGCCGCTGCCGCCGAGTTTGTGGACCTTGGCCTTGCCCTTACCGTCGGCCGGACGGACGTGCAGGGCGTACTCGCTACCCTCGTCGGAGAAGTAGGCGATTGCCTTGCCGTCCGGCGACCACGACGGATCGCGGTCGTGGGTGCCGGGGCTGTTGGTCAGGTTGCGCGGGTCGCCCTTCTCGGCCGGCACGGTGACGATCTCGCCGCGAAACTCCAGCACGGCCCGCGAGCCGCTCGGCGAGATGCCGCCGTTGCGGACGTACTTGGCCCCCTTGACGTAGCGGGCGCGCGTCTCTGGCAGGTCGGCGGCCACGCCGATCTTGAGGCGCTTGCTGTCGCCGCTACCGAGGTCGAAGCGGTGCAGGTGGCCGGCCTGCTCGAAGGCGAGGTTGCCGCCGCCGACCGACAGGGCGATCACCGGGAAATCGGTGAACTTCGTGAGCTGCTGGACTTCCTTCGACTTGGTGTCGTAGGCGAACAGGTTGAACTCGCCGTTGCGGTCGGAACGGAAGTAGACGGTGCCGTTGGCCCAGCAGGGGTTGGTGTCGTTTCCCATCACATTGCATGGGACGCCGTTGACCTCG
>CAZNSL010000431.1:2346-5526 GCA_964574975.1 uncultured Alcaligenaceae bacterium
GTGCCGCCGCGGTAGTGCTTCCACTGCGTCGAGCGGTCGCCGATGGGCGTGTAGGCGATGCGGCTGCCGTCCTGCGAGAAGCTGGCTTCGACGCCGTTGGGGATCGGCAACTTGGTCGGCTGACCGCCCTCCGTGGGCACCGTGAACAGTTGCGAGTAGCGGGCGGTAAACACCTCGCGCGGCGAGGAAAACAGGACGGCCTTGCCGTCGGGCGTCCAACCGCGGACGACGTCCGGGCCGGGATGGGTGGTGAGGCGTTTCGGCGTGCCGCCGCTGACCGGGATCGTGTACGCGTCGATGTTGCCGTCGTACTCGCCGCTGAAGGCGATGGTCCGACCGTCGGGCGAGAACTGCGGGTTGAACTCGACGCCGATGTCGCCGGTGAGGCGGCGAACGTTGGAGCCGTCGAGGTCGGCGATCCAAAGGTCATCGGCGTAGGCGAAGGCGACGTGGTCGCGGCTGACTGCCGGTTGACCGAGCAACTTGGTGTCGGCCACGTCCGGCCCGGCGCGGAGGGCCGGGGCCAGGAGCAACAGGCTGGCAAGTGTGACGGAACGCATCGGTGCCTCCGAGTCGGAAGAATTGGCGGCGGTATCCTAGCCGACAGTTGCCCGCGCGGCCCGAAAACCGACGGCGTACGATAGGCGCGGTCAAGCCCGCTTCTGCCACTCGGCGGGGTCGCGGGAGGTGTGGAACACCGCGATGACGACCACGCGGGCCGCCCCCGGCCGGTAGAACACCGTGTATGGGTAGCCCGCAACCGGAGCTTCGCGAACCTCGCCGCGAACTTCCGGGTAGCGATCGGGGTGTGTCCCGATCTCGGTCAACACGTGACGGACGGCCGCGGTGAATGCGGTCCCGCGGCCGGCGCGGCGCTGCTCGTACCAGTCGGCCGCGTCGTCGAACTCGGCTTGGGCCACGCGCCGCAGGACAACGGGCAGGCTCATTTGGCGAACCGGGCGAGAGCGGCCGCTTCAACCTCCTCCCACGGGACCACGTCCGTGGGGTCGGCGGCGTGTTCGGCCAGCCGCCGGTCGAGTTCGCGCTGCTTCGCTTCCGACAGGGGCGGGCGCGGCTGTTCGGCGGCCACGCTGTCGAGGATTTCCTGGGCGAGGGCGATCCGCTCCGCAACCGTCATCCGGTCGATGCCCATCGCGCGCAACGTCGCCGACATGCGATCACCCTCCGTTGGCAGGTGCCAGCCGCCATTATACATGGCGTGTGGCGTGCGTATTTGGCACCGCCGGCACGACGAGTTGCAACTTGCGCTCGGCGACGGCGACCGTGGCCGTCGTGCCGCTGTCGAAACGCAGGAAGTCGCCCTCGACGCCGTCGCTGAAGATCACGCCGTTCTGCGGCATTTGCGACACTACCTCCAGCGCGTCGTCCGCATCGATCGTGCCGCACACCAGTTCCGCCTGCGATGCGCGGCTGGCGAACGGCTCGCGGACGTGGAACCACAGGTGATCGCTGTCCGGTCCGAAGCGGTAGTTTTTCCGCAGCGCCGTCAGGCGCGCGGTGCAGCCGTGGCCCTCCGCGATTCCGGCCGCCCCAGCCAAAATCGAACGCATCCAGCCCGTCGAGCCGGCCCCCGTCGAGACGATGATGCCGCTCGACGATTGCGTCTCCTCCTGCCCGTCGTGTCGCAGGACGTAGCGCGCCGAGACGTGCGTCTTCTGGCCGATGAACAGGTCGTTGACCGCGAGCAGCGTCTGCCCGTCGGAGAGCGTGGCGCGGGCCATCGTCACCGGCTGAATGGTTGCGCAGTCGTTGTGCAGGTCGGCAAATACCTCCGGCAGGTCGTCGGGCGCGAAGCGCACCAGAATGCCGTCGATGCGCGTCGGGTCCGGGTTGACGCCGACGAGCGGCTGTTCGTCGAGGTACTTGGCCGCGTTCACCACCAGACCGTCTGGACCGAGGGCGACGACCAAGTCGCGCGGGCCGAACAGGAAGTTCGGCAGGAAGCCGCGTTCGACGAACTGCGCCCGCAGCCCGGCCGGCAACAGTTCCTTCAAGCGCTTGAGCGCTGCGGTATACGTGTCGTGGGCGGCGCGGTAGTCGTCGAACGACTGGCCGAGATGTTCGATGTAGAAGCGGGCCTGCTCGCGGGTGTTGAACCGCTCGACGAGTTCGTCGAGGGCCGTCTTGCGGGTGACGACCACGACCTTGTCGAACGTCGCCACGGCCGGTTACTCCTTCTTCAGCAGTTCCGACAGCAACTCGGTCGTGATCGTCAGGTTGCCGATCTGGCCGGCGTTCGTGCCGATCTCCTTCATCGCATACGCCAGCAGCTCGCGCGGGGCCATCGAGCGGTACACGGCCAACTCCATCTCGGCCGCCTTCGCCTTCGACTGCGCCTGCCGTTCGAGGGCCACGCCGCCATTCTCGGCCTCCTTGAGCGCGTTCGCGCCTTGCAGCACGATCAGCCGCTCGCGCTGCTCTTCGAGCGTCACGTCGGTGGCGAGTTCCTTCTCCTTGATCTTGCGCTCCTCCTCGACGGCGGAGGCCCGGCGCGCGTACACGGCCTCGTCGGCCTTGCGCAACAGCGACTCGCGGTACTCGGCTTCGAGCGCCTTGCCGACCTCCGGCGTCGGTCGGGCGCTCAGGATGATGACGCCCTGGACCTCAACGCCGAGCGGGGCGAGTTGCCGGCCGGCCCGCAGCTTGTCGGCGACCGCGGCGGCGACGGCCGGCGCGTCGGCGAGCGCTTGCGGCAGCGTCCGCCCGGCCAGTTCGGCGCGGGCTTCGACCTGGGCCAGGTTGGTGACGCGGCGGGCGAGTTTCTCCGGGTCTTCGGAGACGTAGGTCTGCGTCGCGGGATCGATGCGGAAGTTGAGCTGCGCGGCGGCGAGCTTCGGGTCGGTGATGCGGTAGGTGATCTGGCCCTGGAGCGTGACCTCCTGAAAGTCGCGGGTCACCTCGTTGAAGACGAAGCTGGCTTCGAGGCTCGACGTGGGCACCGCAACGATTTGCGTGCGGAACCGCAGGTAGAAGAACGCCAGCCCCTGGCCCTCGGCCGTGACGCGGCCGGAGGTGTAGCGGATGACGTAATCGGTCGGCTGGCCCTTGAAGTAGCCGATGTTGAACACGGCGATGGCCCACGGATCGGACGGGAGGGGAATCTGTGTCTTAGCCCCGGAGGGGCGGCCGTTGGTAGCCAGGGGCGTCAGCCCCTGGAAC
>CAZNSL010000432.1:0-965 GCA_964574975.1 uncultured Alcaligenaceae bacterium
GCCGGGCGGCAAGCTGCTGGCCGTGGCCGGCCGCGGCAACGAGTTCTTCCTCGCTCGCTACAACGCCGACGGCAGCCCCGACACGACCTTCGGCACTGGCGGCGTCGCCACTGCCACCGTCGGAACAGGCGTCCGAGCGGCCCGGGTCGTATTGCAGCCGGACGGCAAGGCTGTCGTCGCTGGCGACGCCGTCGTCGACGGCCAGCGGCAAGCGGTCGTTACCCGGTTCCTCCCCGCCGGCGGCGTGGACCCGGCCTTCGGCACCGGCGGCAGTGCGTACCTGGACCTGTCTCCCGACGGGACCGAAGCCCAGGGGTTGGCCCTCGCGCCCGACGGCCGGGTCGTGGCGTGCGGGCTGGTTCGTTCGCCCACCGCCGACATCGGAGCTTTCGCCGCCCGCCTCCTCACCGATGGTACGCCCGACCCAGCCTTCGACGGGGACGGCAACCTCGTATCCTTCCTCGGCGTGGCGTTCGCGGCCGCCGCGGTCCAACCCGACGGTGCGATCGTCCTGGCCGGCGGGCGTACCAGCACGCAGTCGCCGCCGCCCGACCTGCCGGCCAGCGTCGCGCGACTCCGCGCCAACGGTGCCTTCGACCTCGAGTTCGGCACCAGCGGCATCGTTGACACGCAATTGTCCGGCGCGGCCGACACATTCAACGACCTCGCTTTCGCGACCGGCAACCGCCTCGTGGCAGCGGGGTCCGCGGCCCCACCGCCCGTGGCCGACTTCGGCCTGGCCCGCTACTTCCTCCGCGGCGGCGTTGTCGCCACCCCGAACGCCGTCACGACCACGGAGGCGGGTGGCACCGCCCAGTTCTCCGTCGTCCTCACGCAACCTCCCACGAGCGATGTCGTGGTACCGTTGAGCCTGTCCGTCGCCAGCGAGGGGATGCTATCGGTCACCGCGCTCACTTTCACGCCGGCCAACTGGCAGACGCCGCAGACCGTCACCGTGACCGGAC
>CAZNSL010000432.1:975-5523 GCA_964574975.1 uncultured Alcaligenaceae bacterium
CTCGACGACTTCGTCATCGACGGCGACGTAACCTATTCGGTGCGGCTCGGCCCGGCGGCGTCGTCGGACCCCGAATTCGCCGATGCCGTCGGCGGAGACGTGCGGGTCACCAACATCGACGACGACATCGCCGGTGCCATCGTCGAGCCTTCCGGCGGTCTCGTCACGACCGAGGCCGGTGGCACCGCTACCTTCACCGTGCGGCTACAGTCCCAACCGCGGGCCGATGTCGTCATCCCACTGAGCAGTTCTAACCCCAACGAAGGCCGACCGGACGTGCCCGCGCTCACCTTCACGCCGGCCAACTGGCAGACGCCACAGACGGTCACGGTCACGGGTGTGGACGACTCCTTCGACGACGGCGACATCGCCTACACCATCATCACCGGCCCGGTCGCCAGCGCCGACCCGGACTACGACGGGTTGAACGTCCCCGATGTGAGTGCCCTGAACCTCGACGACGACACCGCCGGCGTGGCCGTGGACGCGGCGACGCCGCTGGTCACGACGGAGGCTGGCGGCACCGCGACGTTCACCGTGCGGCTGCTCACCATTCCGCGGGCCGAAGTCGTCGTCCCGCTGATGAGCGGCAACGCCGCCGAGGGGACTGTGCCGGCGTCGCTGACCTTCCCGCCCGATGCAACCGCCCTCACGCCGCGCATCGTCGTCGTTACTGGCGTGAACGACCTCTTCATCGACGGCGACATCGGCTACACGATCGTCCTGAGTACGCTCGTCTCGACCGACCCTCAATACGCCGGCACCAATCCGCCCGACCTATCGGCCGTCAACCTCGACGATGACTTCGCCGGCTACGTTGTGACGCCGACCGCCGGACTGGTGACGACCGAGGTCGGTGCCACGGCGACGTTCACGATTCGATTGCGGGCGATTCCGACGGCGGACGTGACGATCCCGCTCGCCAGCAGCGACCCGACCGAAGGCGCGGTGCCCGTGTCGGTGACGCTGACGCCGGCCACCGCCCTTGCTGGCGCGACCGTGACCGTGACCGGCGTCGACGACGGCCTGATCGACGGGCCGATTGCGTACACCATCGTCACCGGGCCAGCGGTCAGCGCCGACCTGACCTTCACCGGCCTCGACCCGGCCGACGTGGCCGTGACCAACCTCGACAACGACCCGATCGGCATCGTGAGTCACACGCTCAACGGCGGGGTGGCGCAGCGGTCGATGGTCAAGGGCTTCGCGTTCACCTTCAGCCAGGTCGTCGCGTTCGGGACGGGTGCGTTCCGCGTTCGCCGCGCCGATAGCTACGAGCCGGCGCTGACCCTGATCCCGACTGTCGCCAACGGCCAAACAACCGTGACGGTGACGTTCGCCGGCGCGGGTGTCATCGCCGGCTCTGTACCGGACGGACTCTACACGCTGACGGTCAACGCGGCCCAGGTGACGGACGCCTTCGGCCAGCCGCTCGACGGCGATGGCAATGGCCAGCCGGGCGGCGACTTCACGGAGGCCTTCCACCGGCTGTTCGGCGATGTCAACGGCGACCGCACCGTCAACGCGGCCGACTTCGCTCAGTTCCGCGGCACCTTCGGCTCGGCCGGCGGCGACGTGGCTTACCGCGGGTTCTTCGATTACGACGGCGACGGGACCATCAACGCCTTCGACTTCGGCCAGTTCCGCAACCGCTTCGGTGTCACCCTGCCATGATGCGATCCCTATTCGTCGCCGCTACCCTCGCCGCCCCGGCCGCCGCGGGCGAACTGACCGCAGGCGCGGCGGCGGCTGTCATCACGCCCGCCGTCGGCACGCCGATGGCCGGCTACTACCACGTCCGCCACGCCGACGGCACCCACGACGACTTGTTCGCCAAGGCCGTGGTCCTCGAACTCGACGGCACCCGCGTCGCGCTGGTGTCGCTGGACCTCATCAGCACCAACCGACCGCTCGTGGCCGCCGCCCGTCGCGAGACCGAGCGACTGACCGGCATCCCGGCCGCTCACGTCATGATCTCGGCGACGCACGCCCACACCGGGCCGGTACTTGCCACCAACGCGCTGCGCGACGCCTTCGATGCCGGCAGCGACTTGGCCCGTCGCTACTCCGACGAACTGCCCGCGAAGATTGCCGTTGCGGTTCAACGCGCCGATACCGCCCGCCGGCCAGTCGTGGCGAGGGTCGGCCGCGGCCGAGAGGACGCCGTCGCGTTCAACCGCCGCTACCACATGGCCGACGGCTCGGTCGGTTGGAACCCCGGCATCGGCAACCCGAAGATCGTCAAGCCGGCCGGGACCATCGACCCGGACGTTCACGTCCTCGCGTTCGGCCCGCCCGGCCAGAAACCAGCGATCTGCTACGTCAATCACGCGGTCCACCTCGACACCGTCGGCGGCACGAAGTTCTCTGCCGACGTGCCGGGCGTGCTAGCGAAACTGCTCGACGAGGCGGTCGCACCGGGGTTGCAGACGGTCTACACGACCGGATGCTGCGGCGACGTGAACCACGTCAATGTCGCCTGGGAGGACAAGGCACAAAAGGGCTTCGCGCAGGCATCGCGCATGGGCGTGATCCTGGCCGCCGAGGTGCTGCGGACGCTGCCGCAGATGCAGCCCGTCGCCACGACGGGCCTGCGAGTGAAGAGCGCGATGGTCGAGCTGCCGCTGCCGCCGGTGACGAACGATGACGTGACGAAGGCGAAGGACATCGTCGCCCGTCGCGGCGACGGCAAGTCCGGCAAGGCAACGTTCCTGGAACAGGTCGGCGCATTCAAGGTCCTCGACGTGGCCGAGCGTCAGGGCAAGCCGTACGAGGTCGAGGTGCAGGTGGTGGCGCTGGGCCGCGACGTGGCGTGGGTATCGCTACCGGGCGAGATCTTCGTTGAGTTGGGGCTGGCGATCAAGCAGGACTCGCCGTTCGCGCACACGGTCGTTGCGGAGCTGGCGAACGGGTCGGTCGGCTACGTGCCGGCGCGACGGGCGTACGCGCAAGGGCAGTACGAGGTGGTCAGCACGCGGGTGGCACAGGGTGGCGGCGAGATGCTCGTGGACGCGGCGGTACGGCTACTGAAGGAGTTGCACGCCCCGTAAGGCTGTGCCCGATTGTTCGATTGGAAGCAGTTGAGCCCGACGCGCCAGCGAGGGCAAGGCGCTGCCTCCCTCGCTGGCGCGTCGGGCTCAATTGCTCCCGTCACTGGGTTTGCAGCGCCAGTTGCGTCGCCTTCGCCTCGGTGCGCACGACGACGTTGCCGCTCTCCGTCAGTTTGGCAATCGCCGGCTTGAGCGGAGCCAGGTCCAGTGTCGGCCGCTTGCGGTGCAACTCCGCAACCGCGCGCAGCGTGCCGATCACCGCCTCGCGGGCCGATTGCTCGTCCGGCACCTCGCGGCCATCGCGCAGCGTCGTGCGGAAGTTGCGCAACTGCTGCGATTCGTCGAGCATCTCGGCCAGCGTGTCGAGGATGACCGGGTCGGCCGCCGCATCGCCGCCGCGGCGCGCTGCCGATAGCGCGGCGTTGTATCGCACCTCCCAGCCGCGGCCGCTCGGCGTCGCGGCCTCGGCCACGGCGGGTCGCTGCGCCGCCTTCTGGCAGCCCGTCAGCACGACTAGTCCCAGGAGAAGCGTCGTCCGCACGTCAGTCGCTCACCTCAACTCGGATGGATGTGCCGTGCCCGTCGTCGCGGGCCAGGCGTAACAGGGCGGCCTCGATCTGCCGATTTTCCTCCGGCGTCGCGTCCCAATCGCCCAGCGCCATCGCCGCTTGCTCGCGCAAGAACGGGTCGTCGGACTCGGCACACGCCAGGAGCGCCGCGACCGCAGGGAACGGGGCTTTCTTGGTCAGGAAGTTCGCGGCCTGCCGCGGCCAGTCGCCGTACTTCGCATCGGCCGCCAGCCGGTCGAGGTCGGCCAGGACCGAGGCCCGCTTCGCGTCGGGAAGCTTGGCAAACTTCTGGAGGTTGCCGCCGAGGGCGGCCAGCGACCAGACGGCCTGCCGGCGCAGCAGCGCGTCGGACTTGGGGTCGCGGCCGGGCTTCTTGCGGGCGAGATCGGCCAGGGCCGGGCCGCCGACGGGCGTCATCAAGTTGCCGAGGCAGGCGGCGAGGTACTGCACGCTGGAGCGGCTGGCCTGGGCTTCGCGCCGCTCCGACTTGGCATCGCCCTTGGCGGCGGCCAAAGCCTCCTCGGCCCGGTCGAGTCGCTGCAAGTCGCCGGCCATCAGGTTGGCGAGGTCGAGGCCGAACTGGGCGTCGGTCGCCAAGTCCGGGTCGCGCTTGAGGACCTGGGCGAGGTCGCTGGCAGTGCGCCAGCGGATGTCGGGGTTGGCGCTCTGCAAGTCGTTGAGGAACTTCGCGCGCGACTTGGTGCCGCCGGCGATCCAACTGAAGCCGAGGAGTAGCGCGACGGCCCCGGCGACGATCAGGCCGGGCACGAGGAACATCTGTGCGATGAAGCGGCCGGACGGCGCGACGACGGGCGGCAGCGCCTTGGCGGGATCGGGGGTCGGCTCGGACAAGCGTGCGTCTCCGGCGGGAGTGGGTCGTGTCGGGTGGGACGAGGTTTTGTAGGGTGGCACGAGTCTTGCGAGTCCCA
>CAZNSL010000433.1:0-627 GCA_964574975.1 uncultured Alcaligenaceae bacterium
GGGTGAGCGTCAGCGACGGCCGCGGCGGCCTGGCAGTCCGCGACTTCACCATCGACGTGCGCAGCACGCTTGCCAACAGTGGCCCGGCCATCACCAGCACGCCCCGGAACTTCGCCGTCGCGGGCAAGCTCTACACGTATGACATCGTCGCCAACGACCTGGACAACGACCCGATCGCGTACGAACTCGTCAGCGGCCCGAGTGGGCTCTCGCTCGACCCGATGCGCGGCACGGTGCGCTGGACGCCGGCCGCGGACCAGTTCGGCCAACACGACGTGACGCTCCGCGCCCTCGATCCGTTCGGCGGCGTCGCCGAGCAGAGCTTCACCATCAGCGTCCGCGCCGTCGGCGGACCGCCGGCGATCACCAGCGTGCCGCCGGTGCAGGCCGGCGTCGGCAGCGCATACCTCTACTCGGTCATCGCCGCTGACGCGGAAAATGATCCGCTCACATTTACGTTGCTGGAATTGCCGGCCGGCATGAATCTGAACGCCGTAACTGGCGAGCTGCAATGGACGCCGACGGCGGCCGACATTGGTTCGAAACAGGTCGTCATCCAGGTCAGCGACGGCAGCGGCGGCTTCGCCACGCAGGCGTTCGCCATCGAAGTCGCTGCGGGCCTTGCGA
>CAZNSL010000433.1:637-5523 GCA_964574975.1 uncultured Alcaligenaceae bacterium
CGGTGATCACCAGCCTGCCGCCGCTGACCGCCTCGGCGGATTCGATCTATTCCACGACGCTGCTCGCGACCGATCCGGAAGGCACGACGGTCACGTTCGAGAAACGCCGTGGCCCGGTGAACATGACGGTGAGCAGCGACGGAATCGTAACCTGGACACCGACGGCGGCGGACATTGGCACGGTCATCATCGCGTTCGCGGCTCTCGATTCCGCCGGCGGCGTCGCCGTACAGAGCTTCGAACTCGAAGTGCTTTCGGCGAACATCGCGCCGGTCATCGCCAGCTTCTTCCCCGTCAGCGTGCCCGCCCGCGGCACGTACAAGTACGACGTCGTCGCCACCGACGCGAACCTCGATCCGCTGACATACGAACTCAGCAGCGCCCCCGCGAGCATGACGGTCGACGCCTTCGGTCGCGTCCGCTGGGCCACGGCCATTGCCGATCTCGGCCCGAAGAGCGCCACGCTCACAGTGCGCGATCCGCGCGGCGGCGTCGCCGTGCAGACGCTCAACTTCAACGTGGTGCCGGACACGCAGGCCCCGCGGGTCACGGTCATTCCGATCAACACCATCGTGCGGTCGAACTCACCGGAGACGTTCGCGAAGTTCAACCTCACGCCGAGCTACCCGACGAACATGGTCCGCGTCAGCGCCGTGGACAACGTCGCCGTCACCGGCATCGCCGTCACCGCCAACGGCAAGCCCGTCAGCCTGAACGCCCAGGGCTATGCCACGTTCCGATTCGAGGATTGGGGCTTCGGCGGCATCACCGTCGTCGCGAAGGCGTCGGATGCCGCGAACAACGTCGGCGTCGGCACCAAGGCGTTCGCCTTCCTGCCGTACGGCGACGATCCCGCCGTCAGCCAGTTCGAGCCGCCGAGCGTGGTCATCACCTCGCCGACGGAGAACGGATCGACGCTCGGCGTCGTGCAGATCCGCGGCAGCGCCACAAGCGAAAACTTCACAAGCTGGACGCTCAGCGTCCGCCCTGGCAACGGCATCAGCACCGGCAATGTTATCGCCGGCGATTTCGACATCCCCGGCGATTACACCAACGTGCAGTTCACACAACTCGCCGCCGGCACGAACAAGATTTCGGACGGCCTTCTCGGCACCTGGGACACCACGCTGCTCGAGAACGGCGACTACGTGCTCCGGCTCGAAGAGCAGGACGACGTCTACGGCACCACCGTTTTCGAAACCACCGTCGGCGTCCGCGGCGACTTCAAGCTCGGCAATTTCCGCCTCAGCTTCAACGACATGACCATCCCCGTCGCCGGCATCCCCATCACACTCGCCCGCACCTACGACAGCTTGCGTGCGGACCGCGACGGCGACCTCGGCCACGGTTGGCGACTCGAGTTCCGCAACACCGATCTCCGCACCAGCCTGCCGCGCACCGGCCTTGAAGATGTCGGCATCTACAGCGCCTTCAAGCCCGGCACGAAGGTCTATCTCACGCTCCCCGGCGGCACTCGCGAAGGCTTCACCTTCACGCCGGATATCCGCGTGCTGCCCGGCTTCGGCGGCCCCGGCCTCGCCATCGCCACGCCGCGGTTCACACCGGACCGCGGCGTCCGCAGCACGCTCTCTGTCGGCGGCGGCTCGCTGATCATCAACGAAGCCGGCGAACTCAGCACCCTCGGCGGCATCCCGTGGAACCCTGCGAATCCGGACTTCGGTGGAGGCTACACCCTCACCACCCGCGACGGCGTGCGCTATCGCATTGACGGCAACACCGGTCTGCTGACCAGCGCCACCGACCGCAACGACAACGTGCTCACCTTCAGCGACGCCGGCATCACCGGCCAAGGCGTGAACGTGATCTTTGAGCGCGACGCCCAAGGCCGCATCACCAAGGCGACCGACCCCGCCGGCAACAGCGTGTTGTACGGCTACGACAGCCGCGGCGATCTCGTGCGCGTCACAGACCGCGAAGGCAACGTTTCCCGGTTCGAATACCGCACTGACAAGCCGCATTACTTGGAGAAAGTGATTGACCCGCTCGGCCGCACCGGCGTCCGCGCCGAGTACGACGCCGACGGCCGCATCGTGGCCACGGTGGACGCCAACGGCGTCAGCCTGCCGGTGGTCTACGATCCGGACAACTCAATCGTGCAGACCTTCGACGCGCTCGGGAAAGCCGTCGTGACCGAGTACGACGCTCGAGGCAACGTGGTCGCCAGCACCGATGCCCTCGGCCGTACCACGCGCACGACGTACAACGACGACAACCAGATGATCTCGCGGATGAACCCCGCCGGAGAGACGACTCAGTTCGGCTACGATGCCCTCGGCTTCGAAAACAAGCGTACCGACGCGCTCGGCCACACCCGTTCGTGGAGCTACGATGCCGCCGGGGGCATGCTCAGTTCGGTGGATGCCCTCGGGAACAGCCAGACGTTCGTGCGGGACGCCCGCGGCAACCTGCTCACCGCCACGGACCAGTTGGGGAACATGACCGCTTACGAATACGACGACCGCGGATTGAACACGCGAAAGACGGACCCGGACGGGTTCTCGACCGCCTTCGCGTATGACTCGGCCGGCCGGGCGCTGTCGACCACGTTGCCGGACGGAAGCACCGCTTCCGTCAATCGCGATCCGCTCGGCAATCCCACCTCTTCAACTACGCTCCAGACCACAAGCACCGGTGTCCGCACTCTCACGGTCTTCGCGTCGTTCGACAAGAACGGCCGGGCGACGTCCTACACGGATGCCGAAGGCAAGACGACCACCCGGGTTTACAGTGCCACCGGTCAGATCGCGCACGAGACGGACGCGCTCGGCCGGACGATGAGCTACGAATACGACGCGGCAGGGAACAACACGGCCACCGTGCTGCCGAACGGCGCCCGCATCGAGAAGACGCTGGACGACAACGGCCAGACGACCGAAACGACGGTCCCTGGCGGCACCACATACGAATACGACTACAACGCGGCCGGCTTCCCGACGGGCTACACCCAACCGGACGGCGCGCAGCAGACTGTGACCTACGACGCCGTAGGCCGGCCGCTCGTGAGTGTCGATCCCTCCGGCGTGTCGACGAGCCGAATCTACGACGACAACAGCCAGTTGATTTCGACTACGTCCGCGGGCACGACGCGCACGAATCAGTTTGACGCCGCCGGCCGCGTGACGGCCTCCGTCGACGGCCTCAACCGCGCCGTGCTTAGCACCTACGACGCCGCGGGTCGGCTTGTCACGATGACCCTGCCGAACGGCGGCGTTTATTCCTACGGCTACGACGCCCGCGGCAACCGCACTCGCGTGACCGACCCGCTCAACCAGACGACGCTCTACTGCTACGATTCCCGAAGCCGCCTCACCGAAGTGCGGGACGCCGCCGGATTCAGCACGAATTACACTTACGACGAGCCGGGCAACCTGGTGAGCCAGACCGATGCGAACGGCCGCACGACCCGATACGAATATAACGGCCGCGGACAGATGACCTCGATGACGACGGCGCTTGGCCGGGTGAGCTCGTTCGAGTACGACGCCGCAGGCCGCCTGACGAGCCGGACAAACGGCGCGGGTGAGACCATTTCCTACACGTACACATCCCTGGACCAGATCGCCACGAAGACGCTGCCGGGGAATGTCGTGACGGCCTACCAGTACCGCTCGAGCGGACAAGTCGCGAGCATCACGGATCATCGCGGTGTCACGACGTACCAGTACGACACCGCCAACCGGATCGCGCGGATCATCGAGCCGGACGGCCGCGCGACGGACTACGTTTACAACTCCGCCGGACAGTTGCTGTCGCGGACCACGCCGGCCGGTCAGACGGCCTACACCCCGGACGCCGCGGGCCGTCTCGGCACGGTCACCGAGGCGGACGGCGGCCTGATCACCTACACCTACGACGCCGAAGGTCAAGTGGTCTCCGTCGCCCGGCCGGACGGCACGCTCGAAACCCGCACCTATGACGCGCTCGGCAACGCCACCCGCGTGCTCACAACGCGCGGCGGCGCCACGGTTTCCGATCTTGTTTACCAATACGATCTGCTCGGCCGTCAGACGCGTTTCACCGAAGCCGGCCAGGCGGAAACGGTGTTTGCCTACGACACCCTCAACCGGTTGGTGAGTGAGACTCGCACGCCATCCGCCGGGACGGCCACAGCAACCACGTACGTCTATGACGCCGTCGGCAACCGCATCAGTCTGACGGACGCCGCCGGCACGACTGTTTTCACTTTCGATGCCGACAATCAATTGACCGCGACCTCGGGTGCTGACGCGGCCAACTACACATACGACCTGGCTGGCCGCCGCATCCTGCGTGATGCGGGGCTGCTCGATCGCAGTACCTACACTTGGAACGCGGAGAACCGGCTGACGGGAATCACGACTGTGACGCCGCTCAGCACGCAAACGACGCAGTACGTCTACAACGCCTTCGGCACGATGGTGTCTCGCACCGACAGCGGAGTCGAAACCCGCTTCCTGACTTCCTACAGCACGGATCTTCCCGTGGTGCTGGAGGAGTACACGCCGGCCGGTGCCGTCATCGCCAGCTACACCTACGGCCTCGAGGTGGAATCCCGCAAGAACGGCGGCACCCGGACCTGGTACCACGCGGATGCGGACGGCAACGTGCTCTACCGCACGAACGCCGCCGGCGTCGTCGTGGGCGAGAACCGCTACACCGCTTTTGGTTCGCCGACGCAGAGTACTGGGGAATCCCAGCCCTACACCTTCGACGGCGAACGTTACGACTCGGGCACGGGCCTCACCTATCTCCGCGCCCGGCACTACGACCCCGCCGCCGGCGTCTTCCTCAGCCCGGACCCGATCATGGGCGACCCGCGTGAACCGGTCACCCGGCACAAATACCTCTACGCCAACAACGCCCCGACCAACGGCTCGGACCCCACC
>CAZNSL010000434.1:0-5501 GCA_964574975.1 uncultured Alcaligenaceae bacterium
GGTTGGTCGTCAGCGGCAGGTACTCCATGAGGACACCGGCGTGGATCGTCATGTAAACGACGCCCTGCTTGGCCTGGAGATCGACCATGTCGAGCAGGTTCTGCGGCGTCAGGTCGGCCACATCCGACACGTTCTGGATGACCTGGTACATCGGCACGGTGCCGATCGGCACCGGTGAGGCGTCGAGGATGGCTTGCCGGATGCCGTCGATGTTGCCGCCGGTCGAAAGGTCCATGACCGTGTCGGCCCCGAGGTGGACGGCCGTGTGCAGCTTTTCGAGTTCGTCCTCGGCGGTGCCGGTGACGGCCGAGTTGCCGATGTTCGCGTTAATCTTGCACAAGGACGCGACGCCGATGGCCATTGGCTCGAGGCGCTTGGCGAGGTGGTGAACGTTGGCCGGGATGACCATGCGGCCGCGGGCCACCTCGCTGCGCACGAGTTCGGCGTCGAGGTCTTCGCGCTGGGCGACGTACTCCATTTCGGGGGTGACGGTGCCCTGGCGGGCCGATTCGAGCTGCGTCATAACGGGACTCGCTTTCCTACGCCGGTGCGAACCGGATCAGGTTCCGGGGTGTGTTCTCAGCCACCGCGGCCCGTCCGCGGCGGCACCCCCAGCGGTGTCCCGTCGATTGTACGCGGATTGCGTCCGTGGTACACTCCGGGCATGAACCCATCCGCAGTCCTCGACCGGATGCTCGAACCCGTGGGCCGCGCGCTGAACCGCGAGGCTGCCCGCGAACTCGTCAACCTCCGGGCCGACCCCGAAGTCCAAGCCCGCGTTGCCGAACTGGCCGGGAAATGCAACGAGGGCGACCTCACGCAGGCCGAGCGCGCCGAGTACGAGCGATACGTCGCGGCAGGGTCCGTGATTGCCGTCCTGCGGGCCAAGGCGCGACTCGCCCTCGCACGAACTGCGCCACAATGAACGACGCCCTGCGAGCCAAGGTGCGGAGACGCGCCGAATCGCGGTGCGAGTATTGCCGGCTGCACGAGGACGACGACCCGTTCGCCCCGTTTCACATCGAACACATCCGCGCGATCCAGCACGGCGGCACCGACATCCCCGACAACCTTGCACTGGCCTGTCATGCCTGCAACCTCCACAAAGGCCCGAACCTGAGCGGGATCGACCCGCTGACGGACGCACTGGTGCCGCTCTTCCACCCGCGCCGCCAGCGGTGGCCCCGGCACTTCCGCTGGAACGGGCCACTCGTCGTCGGCCGCACGCGCTCGGGACGGGCGACCGTTGTCGTCCTTGCCATGAACGACGAGTCGCGGGTAGCGATCCGGGTTCCGCTGATTGCAGCGGACCTGTTCCCGCCTCAGGAATAGGCTGAGCCGCCCGCGCCGGTTGGTCGCATTCGCCGCATTAGGTACAATTCTGTGGTTCCCCCACCGCGACGCGCCCAGCCACCCTCGGAACCGCAATGGGCATCCTCCGCCTCGCCCTCGGCAACTTCCACGGCGTCGTCGTCCTCGCTCTGCTCATCCTGGTACTCGGTGCGGTCGCCCTGGCCAGTATCCCGGTCGATATCCTGCCGGTCTTCAAGGCCCCCGCGGTCCAGGTGCTGACCTACTTCAACGGTATGCCAGCCCGCTCCATCGAGCGGACCATCACCGACCGGATCGAGCGCTGGGTCAACCAGTCGCCCGGCATACGGCAGGTCGAGTCGCGCTCGGTCGTCGGCGTCAGCGTCGTCAAGCTCTACTTCCAGGACGACGTTGACCCGACCACCGCACTGACCATGAGCAGCTCGCTCGCGGCGGCGGCCCGGCCCTACCTGCCGACTAACACCCTGCCGCCCGTACTGCTGCCGTTCGACCCGACCGGGACGCTGCCGCTGGGCATCCTGACCGTCAGTAACCCGACCCTGGGTGAGGCCAGCGTCAAGGACCTGGCTCGCGTCAACGTCCGCAACATGCTCGGGGCCGTCCGCGGGGCCGTCGCCCCGGTCGTCGTCGGCGGCAAAGAAGAAGCCGAAGCGCACCGGCTCGCCCCGCAGCGGCTCGCAGCGCGCCACCTCTCCGCGGTTGACGTGGTCAAGGCGCGCGCCGCGGGCTACCTGATGGTGTCGCCCGGCACCGCCTACTTCGGCGACAGCGCCGTGTCGCTGGACACGAACATGATGGTGCGGACGGTCGAGGAACTGAACGACTTGCCGGTCCGCGTCGGGACGCAGCAGGTGCTGCTCCGCGACATCGGGCACGCCGAGGATGCCGCCGTCATCCAGAAGTCGCGGGTGCGCATCGACGGCCGGCCGCAGGTCTACGTGCCCATTTACCGCCAGGGCGGTAGCAGCAGCCTCGCCGTGGCCGGCGGCGTCCGCGCCGCCATCCCGGAGATGGAGTCGCAACTCGAACCGGGCAGCAAGCTCGAATTCGTCATGGACCAGTCCGAGGGGGTGCGCAAGGCGATCCACAGCTTGATCGAGGAGGGCGCGATCGGTGGCATCCTGGTCGGCGTCATGATCCTCGTCTTCCTGGGCAACTGGCGGATGACGCTGGTCGCCACGCTGTCGATGCCACTAGCGATCCTGGCGGCCATCGTCGGCCTCTACGCGACCGGGAACACCATCAACGTGATGACGCTCGGCGGGCTGTTCCTGGCCATTGGCCCGCTCGTCGATAACGCCATCGTGGTCCTGGAGAACATCCACCGCCACCAGACGATGGGCAAGTCGGCCGTCCGTGCCGCATTCGATGGGCCGGGCGAATTGACCCTGCCGGTGCTGGTCGCCACCACGGTGACGATCATCGTGCTCTGCCCAGTCGCTCTGACGCCGGGGATCGCCGGCTTCCTGTTCCGCCCGCTCACGCTGGCGGTCGGGTTCGCCATGATTGCGTCGTTCGTCCTGTCGTGGACGTTCGTGCCGGCGATGTGCGCGAAGCTGCTGAAGTCCCACGCCCACCACCATCCCGGAGCGTCCGCGACGGGTGAGCCGTCCACCGTCGCGGGCGCACCGGGCTGGTACGCCCGGTTCGATGCCGTCCTTACGGCCGTCACTCGCGGCTACGGGGCGGTCTTGAACGTGGCCCTGCACCACCGCCTGGTTGTGTTGGGAGTCGCCGCTGCCGCGTTCGCCGGATCGCTGATGCTGTTCCCGGCCATCGGCCAGGAGTTCTTCCCGCAGGTGGACGCCGGGCAGATCACCCTCAACCTCCGCGGCCCGTCGGATTGGCGGCTGGACGCCACGGAGCGGCGCGTCGCCGACGTGGAGCGGTTCATCGCCGACCAGATTCCGCCGCACGAGCGCAAGACGATCATCTCGGAGATCGGCCTGAACCCGGACTGGTCGTCGGCGTACACCCAGAACGCGGGCCAGCAGGACGCGATCCTCCGCGTGCAGTTGACCGAGGACCGGACCAAGAGCGCCCAGGAGTACGCCATCCAGATGCGGCACGCCTTCGAGGCCGACCCGCGGTTCGCGGACCTGCGGGTGAGCTTCGACACCGGCGGCATGGTGACGGCGGCCCTGAACTTCGGCGCGTCGTCGCCGATCGACGTGCAGATCGGTGGGGGCGACCGGGAGAAGGCGATGGCGCTGGCCCGCGAGATCCGCAACCGCGTCGCGGGCGTCCCCGGCGCGACCGACGTGCGCGTCCTCCAGCGGGCGGACGCGCCGTATCTGATCATCGACGTGGACCGTCAGAAGGCGGCCGCGGTCGGGCTATCGGCCCGCGACGTGGTGATGCAGGTGGTCACGGCCATGAACTCCAGCATCGCCATGACCCGCAACTTCTGGATCGACACCAAGAGCGGCAACCAGTACTTCGTGGCGGTCCAGTATCCCGAAGACCCGTCGTTCAGCATCCCCGACCTCCAGAACGTCGTCGCCACGGGCACCCGACAGTCGTTGCCGGTGCAACTCGCCAGCCTGGTGACGCTTCGCCGCAGCACGGCCGATGTCGAGATCAACCACAGCGGCCTGCGGCGCACCCTCGACGTGCTAGTCAACACCGAGCACCGCGACACCGGCAGCGTCGCCGCAGACATTCGGCATCGCCTCGCCGACCTGCCGGTACCGGAGGGGATGCGCGTCGAGCTGAAGGGCGAGTACGCCCGCATGACCGAGTCGTTCAAGAGCCTGGGCATCGGCCTGGCGCTGGCGGCGATCCTGGTCTACCTCGTCCTCGCGCCGCTGCTGCGTTCGTTCGTCAGCCCGCTCATCATCCTGTTCACCATCCCGCTGGGGCTGATCGGCGTCTTGACGATGCTCTACACCACGGGCACGACGCTCAACATCATGTCCGAGGTGGGCGTCATCTTCCTGGTCGGCATCGTCGTCACGCAGGGCGTGTTGCTACTCGATTTCGCCAACCAACTCCGCCGGAAAGGCGCGACGGTCCGCGAGGCGGTGACGCAGGCTGCGGCGATCCGCTTCCGGCCGATCCTCATGACCTTCCTGGCGACGTTCCTCGACTTGCTGCCGATGGCCATCGGCTTCGGCAAGGGCAGCGAGTCGATCGCGCCGCTCGCGCGGGCCGTGGTCGGAGGGCTTTTGACCTCGACGGCCCTGACGCTGATCGTCGTCCCGGTCCTGTACACGCTGCTCATCCGCGAGCAGCGGGGGCCGCAGTTCGACCTCGACGCCGAACTGTCCGCAACGCCCACGCCCATGCCGCACCCGAACTCGTAACGCCGCGGAGGTCCGATGTTCGTTCACTTGCGCCACCGCCGCATTCTGTGGAGCATCGCCGCGATCGTCGTTGCGTGCGCAACGACCGCTGCCGTACTCGCGGGCCGGCCGTGGGAACACCTGCGCAAAGACCCCCAGGCACTCGGCAAAACGGTCGCGGCCGGCCACGACGACGGCGTCCCGGTCAAGGTGATCCGGCCGCGGCGCGACTCGTCGTTCGACATCGCCGTCAACCAGCTCGTGACGGTCGAGCCGTATTACCAGGCTAACCTCAAAGCGCGGGCGGCCGGACTGGTCGTCGCCGTCCACAAGGACATCGGCGACTCCGTGCGGCGCGGCGAGTTGCTGGTCGCGATCGACGAGCCGGACCTCATGCAGGAGGTCGCGCAAAAGCAGGCCGTCATCGCCCAGCGCCTTCAGGATGTGATCGTCGCACAGTCGGCCGTGCGTAACGCCCAGGCCCTGCTCGACGTGGCCCGGGCGGCGATCGACCAGCGGCGGGCCGAGGTGCAGGAGAAGACGACGACCCGCGACACGAGGCTGAAGCGACTGAACCGCTTCCGGGCCATGAGCGGTCGCAACGTCGTGGACGCGGGCGTCATCGACGAGGAGGAGGGGCAGTACCAGGCGGCGGCGGCCGCGGCCACCGGCGCGGAAGTGGCGGTAAACCGGGCCGAAGCGGACCTGCGGGAGAAACAGGCAAGTCTCGACGGTGCGCGGGCCGAAATAGGACTTAAGGAGTCCCTGGTCGAAGTCGCGCGCCGCGACCGCGACCGTGCGCAAGCGCTGCTCGACTACGCCCACGTGACCGCGCCGTTCAACGGCACGATCACGCAGCGGAACGTGGACCCGGGCGCGTTCGTC
>CAZNSL010000435.1:0-1878 GCA_964574975.1 uncultured Alcaligenaceae bacterium
GCGCAACGCCTCCGGCTCGTCGTCGGGCGACCCGGCGTACCGCGACTGGCTGGACATCGACGCAAGCGGCTCGGTGAACGCCTTCGACTTCGGCCAGTTCCGCAACCGCTTCGGCAGCGGCGTGCCGTAGCGGCCGCGAGCCGGGTGCGGTAAGATGCGGGCATGGCGACCGCGACCGCACCCGACCCGGCCCTGGAATCGTGCCGACGCGCCTTGCGGCACGTCGCCGGGGACACCCACGAACCGGCCCTGGACGCCCGGTTGCTCGACCTCAGCGAGCGCAAAGAGTCGCTGACGCCGGCGGAGCGCGCGGAGCAACTCGCGCTCGTATCGTTCACGCAGCAGCGCACCGTCGAGAAGCTCGAAGCGGAATTGGCCCTGCGCCAACTCGACGAGGCGTTCCACGGCACGAACGGGACGCCGTGAGCCGGTTCGCTGAAACGGGCGCACCGGCGCGCCTGTTCCACCCACGGTCGGACGCGTGGGACGACCATTTCGCCTGGTCGGCCCAGGACTGGGGCATCCTCGAAGGGAAAACGCCCGTCGGCCGGGCGACCGTCGAACGGCTCCAGATGAACGCGCCCCAACTGGTCACGACCCGACGCTTCCTCGTGGCGCTCGGCGTCGCCCCCCAACGCGGCCGGTTGACCGCGGCGACGTGCCGTAACTGACCGTAGCTGCTGTCGTGAGCCAAGTCATGTCGGGTGGGCCTCGACAACTCGGCCGGCCCTACAAGTTCGGCCCGTTCTTGCCGCCGGAGTGGCTATCGGTACCAATTCCTACGGAACGTTGCCGCACCCGAGGACCGGCCGGAGGTGCGGCTTCGCCCACGCCCCGCTGATTTCCGCTGGGAGATCGCCCCGGGCGTGCCCCTCCACACTCACGGGAGCGTCCACCGTGCGCAAGGCCCATCGGAACCGACTCGCAAGGACTGACTACCGCCTCAACTTGTATGCCCTGGAAGACCGCTGCACGCCGGCCACGATCGCCTGGGACGGCGGTCCCACCGGAAACGGCACGGACTTCTTGACCGCAGCCAACTGGGTCGGTGACGTGCTGCCTGGGGCGAACGATGACGTAACGATTGGGGCGACGGGGACCAACCCGATTATCTCCTTGCGAGCTAATACGTCAGTTCACAGCCTGACAAACTTGCGTAGCCTACAAATCACCGGCAACAATTCGGCCGGAAGCGTGACGCTCACTGTGTCGGGAGGCGGGACCAATACCGGGTTGATCGAGCTGACGAGCGAGAATGGCTCGAACGCCGCGTTCACCATCCTCAACAGCGCGTTCACGAATGCCGCAGCTGGCACCATTCACGCGGCAACCGGAGCCGGAGCCGGGGGCGGCCGATCGGTCAACCAGAATAGTGGTGGTCAACTCAGCAACCTCGGGACAGTTTCGGCCTTCGGTGCCGATTTGGCTGTGAACGCCAACGGTGCCGGTTCGTCGATGATGAATTCTGGAATGCTGAGTGCATCGCCAGGCCGGACTATGAGCGTTTCGGGTGGCACCATAAACAGCTTCGGTGGGACGTTCACCGGGACAGGGACAGTACGATTCGTTGGACTGACAGCCGTCGTACCACCTACCGGCCTTACGGTCGAGCCGGGTGTCACGCTGGCCATCACAAACAGTACCGTCAACGGTGGGGGCAGCCTGTCGCTCGCCGCTGGCGCGACTTTGGTCGGAGAGAGTACCTCGACTATCAACGCCGCGATAGCCAGCAACGGCGGCACCATTTTGGTCCGTGGGTCTCTAACCCTGGCGGGCACAACAACTACCACGGCCGGTTCGGTCTTGCGCGTCCAAGGAAACGTCGCGTTCGGCTCGGCGGTGGCGACCGTGGCGGGGTTCGCGAACAACGGACTGATC
>CAZNSL010000435.1:1978-5488 GCA_964574975.1 uncultured Alcaligenaceae bacterium
CAGGAACGATTTCCGCCTCCGGTGCTGACTTAAGCGTCAATTCCGCCGCCGGATCCTCGGTGGGCAATTCAGGGATGCTGCGTGCAGCGCCAGGCCGGGTACTCGCTATTTCTGGTGGAAGCGTCAACGTTTTCGGAGGTTCAGTCGTCGGAGGTGGCCTCGTTCGACTCGGCTTTCTAACGGGCGCGATTGCATCTACCGGGCTGGCGGTAGATCCAGATGCAACTTTGGCTATCACGGGCAGCACGGTCAATGGTCCGGGAGCGCTGTCAATCGCTGCCGGCGCGACACTCGTCGGCGAAAACTCTGGAACCTTCAACTCGGCGGTGTCCAACAATGGCGGCACAATCCTCGTTCGAGGCTCTCTCACCCTTGCAGGAGATACGACGGCTACGGCCGGTTCGGTCTTGCGCGTCCAAGGAAACGCCGCGTTCGGCTCGGCGGTGGCGACCGTGGCGGGGTTCGCGAACAACGGACTGATCGAACTGACCAGCGAGAACGGGTTTAACGCGACCCTGACCGTGTCCGGCGGCACCCTTGCCAACGCCGCCGCGGCGACCATCGCCGCCGAGGCCGGGGCGAGCGGCGGCGGGCGCACCGTGAACCTCAACGGCGGCCAACTGACGAACGCAGGAACGATTTCCGCCTCCGGTGCTGACTTAAGCGTCAATTCCGCCGCCGGATCAGCCATTCACAACACGGGTGTGGCAAGTTCATCCGCCGGACGAACACTGACATACACCGGCGGCGTCACGAGCAATTTCGGTGGCTCGATTGTGGGTGATGGAATGGTTCGATTCTCGAACTCGACCATCTCGTTACCGACATCGGGCTTAACGGTCGGGACATCCAGTACCCTGGCCCTGACTAGTTGTACCGTCAACGGGCCGGGAGGACTGTCGCTCACGGCAGGTTCGACGCTCGTCGGCGAGAATTCGGCAACGGTCAACACCGCAGTGACCAGCAACGGTGCCACTATATTAGTCCGGAGCTTCCTGACTCTGTCCGGTGATACGACAACCAACGCGAATTCGATCTTGCGCGTCCAAGGCAACGCCGGATTCGGATCGGCGACCGCGGTAGTGGCGGGCTTCACAAACGAGGGTTTGATCGAACTTACCAGCGAGAACGGGTCGAACGCGACACTGACCGTATCTGCCGGCACGCTCGTTAACGCAGGCACAGGTTTCGTCCGTTCTACGATAGGGGATTCGGGGGGACGGACTATCAACTTGACTAACGGATCTCGGCTCAGCAACCTGGGAACGATTTCGGCAGCCGGTGCCGGCCTCGCACTTAACCTCTCCGGTGCGGGGGCCACCGTCACGAACTCAGGCACGTTCTCGACAGCTCCAGGTCGTACGCTGTCGCTATCCGGTGGCACCTTCTCCAATTTCAGCGCCAACACCCTGACCGACGGCACTTACGACATCGCCGGGACTTTCCAGTTTCCCGGTGCGGCCATTAACACCTTGGCCGCCAACCTGATACTCACCGGCACAGGCTCTGCCATCCTCAACAGCACCAACGGCGCGAACGCCCTCGCGGGTTGCAATGTCATTGGCGCGGCCGGGCAACTCGTCCTCGCCGGCTTCCGCAACTTCACCGCTGCCGGCGCGTTCTCCAACTCCGGTACGCTTCTGGTCAACGCCGGCTCGACCTTCGTCGCTTCTGGGCTGACCAATGCAGCGGGCGGAACGCTGGCCGGCAACGGCACCATCGCCTTGTCCCTTGCTGGCGCGGGCACCGTCAGCCCCGGGACTTCGCCCGGCACGCTGACCGTCGTTGGTACTGCCTCGCTTAGCGGGCCGCTCGCCATCGAACTCAACGGCACCGCGCCCGGCACCGGCTACGACCAACTCGTCGTCAACGGCACCGTGAACCTGAGCGGCGCGACACTAGACGTGACCCGCAACTTCGTGTCGCAGCCCGGAGACTCGTTCGTCATCGTCGCCAACGACGGCACCGACGCGGTTTCGGGCACGTTCGCTGGGTTGCCGGAGGGTGCGACGACGACGATTTGCGGCCCACAGTTCCGCATCAGCTATGTGGGCGACACCGGTAACGACATCGTGCTGACGCAGCTCACCGCCGGTGCGCCAGCCCGCGTTGCCGACGTAGAGGTGAACGCCGGACAGGCGAATCAACTTCAGCGGTCGCGGGTCACTACAATCACGGTCACGTTCGACCAGACGGTCACCTTCGTGAACCCGGGCGACGTGGCCGCGGCGTTCGGCCTCAGTCGCATCGGCGGCGGGGCAGTTGGTGGCTTCACGGCCACGGTGAACGTCCAGGGTGGCGTGACAGTGGTGACGCTCAGCGGCTTCACGGGGGCGGAATCAGACTTCGGCTCCTTGGCCGACGGCCGCTACAGCTTGACGGTGCGAGCGAGCCAAGTCGTGGGCCTGGACGGCGACGGCAACGGCACCCCCGGCGACGACTACGCGCTGGCCGGCACCGTCGCTAACGGCCTGTTCCGGTTGTTTGGCGACGCGGAAGGTAACGGCGTGGTCAACGCCTTCGACTACGCCCAGTTCCGTCCAACCTTCGGCTCCTCGACTGGCCAGGCGGCGTATCTCGACTGGCTCGACTTCAACGGCGACGGCACGATCAACGCCTTCGACTTCGGCCAGTTCCGCAACCGCTTCGGGGCCGGCGTACCGTAGCGGAAGGTGGGTGGGCGTCGTGCATCCAAAGGTTTTGCGCTCACCGCGTGGACGGACAACTCGGCCCACCCAGCTTCAGGCGCGGCTGCCATTCTGTCGGATTCGTTGCATTCGTTGCATGAAACGCATTTGCGTTGCAGCCACCCACACCCCGAAACCGTGAAACGTGGAACGAATCCCCTCGCCCACCCTACCGCAGTGCCGCGGCGATTTCGTCCACGGTCGCGTAGCGGATGCCGAGCGCCTGGCCTTCTTCCTTCGCCTGCGCCTGGAACAGTCCCGCGTCCGGCAGGTCGAGGCCGGCGCTGGCGTCCTCGGCCAGCCACACGTCGAAGCCGGCCGCCCGCAGGTCGCGGGCCGCGAAGAAGCAGCACACGTTCGCCGCGATACCGCACACCACCACCGCCCCCACGCCGCTGCCGCGCAAGGCCGCCGCGAAGCCGGGGTGCTGCGCCGTCACCGCGTACGCCTCCACGTCGCGCTCGTAGCCCTTGCGCCAGATCGCGTGGAAACGGTGCGCGTCCAGGCCGGGCAGGAACTCGGCCCCCGGCGTGCCGGCGACGCAGTGCGGCGGGTACAGGTTGTCGCGTCGGCCGTGGAACGAGCAGTGGTCCGGCGGGTGCCAGTCCTGGCTGGCGTCGATCCGCCGCCACGGCATGGCGAGCAAGCGATTGACGGCCGGCACGATGGCGACGCCGCCCGGCACCGGCAACTCGTCCGGGCGCAGAGCCGTGAACCCACACTGGACATCGACGACGAGGAGGGAGGCGTTCATGCGGGTACAGTATGACCCGTGACGCCGCGAGGCCAGGCAGCGAGGGGGGCGCGGGAGGGCCCGGCCCGG
>CAZNSL010000436.1:0-1338 GCA_964574975.1 uncultured Alcaligenaceae bacterium
CGGGAACGCCCTGCCTAGGCGGCTCCGCCGCCGGTGCGAGGCAGCGCCGCGCGGGCAGCGCGGTCCCAGGCAGAGCCTGGGAACGAGAGGCAAGCGGCGGTAACGTGGGCCGTCTCGGTGTCAGTTGACTGGCGTGCGATACGGCGCAAGAATCCGGATCACGTCCGGCGGCAGCGGCAGGCCGGCGATCTGGTCCTTGGCGAAGATCGCGGTCGTGTCGCCGAAGGTCTGCTGCGTCACGTTCTGGTGGCCCGCCGCGATCAGCGTCTTGACGTGCCGGTACCAGTGGTCGACGAGTAGCGAGTACGCCTGCTTCACGTCGGCCGGCACCGCGCCGGTGGCCGTCGCGTACTCGACGCGCACCGTCCGCGGAGCCGCGCCCCAACCGACCGGCACGGCCCGGACGAAGACGCCAGCCAGCGACTGGATCACGCCGCGATCCGTGTGGACGACGTACGCCGACGCGGCCAGTTCCGACTCCGTGCCGAACGCGTAACTCGGATCGACGCGCACGCTCGCCACCGACTGCACGGGGAAGTTGCGCAGCACGACGACCGCCGTCGCTCCGGGGTGGTACTCGGTGAACGACCCGCCGGCGAAGTCGCGGCCGCAATGCTGCGCGATCCACGCATCGGCGGAGTCTTGCAGAAGCGCCAGCAGCGCGTCGTCGGTCGAGCCGGTGACGCCGAGGCGGGACTTCACATTGTCGAGGGTGTCGAGGGACATGGATCACTCCCGTGATCGGTGATCGGTGATCGGTGATCGGTGATCGGTGATCGGATAAACTGTATGGCGGTCGTGGCGGCATACGGTTGCCTTCACCGATCACCGATCACCGTTAGTCAGACCTGCTTCTTCTGCTCCCCGAAGACGATGGCGACTGGGAAGCTCGGCGACGTGCCGCTGATGGTGCCGCTGTAACGGACGTAGCGCAGCGTGCGCTCGAACGCGATGGCCTGCACTTTGTCGGAGGCCGTCACGGCCGTGAACGTCGCGCCGCCGATGTCGGACCAGGTGCTGCCGTCGGCCGACTCCTGGAACTTGCCGGCCAGGCTCGGCGTGGTGCCGCTGACGGTGCCGACCTGCTGAATGCCGAAGCAGCGGCCGTCGCCGGCAATCAGGTCGGCGGCCGCGCTGGTGAACGTGCTCGTCTTGGTCGCCGGCAGCACGCCGGCCAGGGTTGTGACGTTGTTCGGAAGGTCGTGGAGCTTGGTGGACATGAGGGTCTCCGGAAAGAGTCGTGCCAATGGGATGTTGCTGCGACGCCGCGAGTCGAGCATGGGTGGCGAGCGGCCAGGGGGCGCGGGGGTGGCGACGGCACGGAAGCGACGCAAGCGC
>CAZNSL010000436.1:1348-2962 GCA_964574975.1 uncultured Alcaligenaceae bacterium
CCGCGGCCGGCGCGGGGGGGGGGGCGCCCCGCGGGGGGGGGGGGCGGCCCCCCCCCCCCCCCCCCCCCCCCCCGCCGCGTCACCGGGGATTGGATCAACCGACGATCAATTGATCGCACAGCACGAAGCTGGCGGCGTGCCGCGGGCCGGCGTCGAGGTGCTGGATGCCGCGCAGGACAGTCTGGTCGTTCACCAGCGCCGTGTCGCCGAAGCCCGACGCCAGGAACTCCATCACGCCCAGCCGCGCCACCACCCAGTCCGGAAAGTAGCCGAGCAGGACGTACGTGAGGTCGGTGCCGCTGCCCTTGATGCGCGCGGCCGACACCTGCCCGGAACGCACCACCTTGGTGCCGTACAGCTCGACCGGCGGCGGGTCGGCCGTCATCCGCGCCGGGTGGAACAGGAACGGCCCGGCGTGGTCGCTGGCCGACGCCGCGTCGGCTCGTCGGCTCATCAGGGCCGCGAACATCTGCTTGCGCATCACCCACGCCGTCGGGGCCGTCACCGCGTCCGGCAGCTTCGACTCCATGAGCGCCACATCCTGCGCCTCGAACGTGTCGCCGTCCGAGCCGGTCGTCGTGGCCGTGTGCGCCTGGAGGTCGGGGTACGTCAACAGGCCCTTGATCTGCGTACCGCCGGTGCCCTCGAGCATGGCCAGGTCGGACTTGAGCGCCGCCACGCGGGCCATGTCGGTGCGGATCAGCGCCTCGGCCGACGGGCTGGCGAAGCGCAGCAGCTCATTGTTGACCTTTACCAACACGCCGAGCTTTTTGGCCTGCAAATCGAGGCTGCCGGTGGCCGGCGTACTCTCGGTGACGGCCGCCGCCTCGCCGACCCAGTACGCCGTCGAGCCGCCCGTCTGCTTCGGGAACTGCAACCGGCCGTTCGGCGGCAGCGCGACCTCCTGCGCCCCTGCGTTGGCGAACACCTCCAGGTTGCGTTGCAACTCGATCAACTCGCCGAGTGCGGGGAAGCCGACCAGACTGCCCCCGGCGAGGTCGCTGATGGTGCCGAGGGCCTTGGTCTTGCGGGCGATCCACAGGGCCTCGTCGGGGTCGAAGCGGCCAGCGTCGGCCGTCATCTTCGCGCGAAGCTCGGCCTTGAGCTTCTGCCCGTGCGGCTCGAATGCCGGCAGGTGGTCCGTCGCCAGTGGCACCAGGAACGACTGGTGCCCGCAGTGCGGCACGAAGCCGTAACCCTGGTACAAGTCGCGGAGTTGCTGGTGGGCGTGGACCTCCTCCTTGGCCTGATCGGCCCCGAGGTAGCCGAGGGCGAACGCGGCGGCCTTCAGCACACTGTAGCCGGCCGAGTCGCGGCCGACGGGGCCACTGGTCGCCCACGGCACCCGGCGGTCGACGCGCACCGGGCCGAGCGCCTTCTCGACCGCGCCGGCGGCCTGGCGCTCGATGTAGGCGTTGAGGTCGTCGCGGGATTGGAACTTCTCGTCGGGAGCAGTCGTCAACGTGTCGGACATTTGGAGGTCTCCGAAGGAACAGGGGTTGAACGTGTCGGGGAATGGTCTTGTAGGGTGGGACGAGTTTGGCGAGTCCCACCGCGAAGGCGCAGACACTCATCCTTCGCGGTGGGACTCGCAAAACTCGTCCCACCCTACGG
>CAZNSL010000436.1:2972-5471 GCA_964574975.1 uncultured Alcaligenaceae bacterium
GTGTGGGTGTCCGTTTTTGGGCGCGCCCCCCTGTCGTGGCTAACACAAATCCCTTGGGGGGGGGCACTCGCAAAACTCGTCCCACCCTACGGGGTTCGCGGGCTCAGATGTGTCGCCACACGTCACGCCACCAGCTCGGCAAACGCATCGCCCAACCACGCCAGGAGCCGCCGGTCGGTGACCAGGCCCTTCTGCACGGCCAGCGTCAGCGCTTCGGGGTTCTCCGGGATCGGTACGGCCGAGTATTCGAGCATGTCCCAGGACTCGACGCGGACGCCGCGGCGACCCGGCCGGGGCGTCGCACGTCGCGGCAACATGCCGACCGACCAGCCGCGTAGGACGCCCTGCTCGTAGAGCCGGAACACGTCCTCGGCGAGCGGCACGCCGGCGGCGAACCTTGTCACGGCGACGACGCGGTGCGGCTGCACGTCGAGGCTGACGCAGCGGCCGACCGGCGGCAGCTCGCGGCGGTGCGCCCACAGGACGACCGGGTTGAGCAGGAACTCGTCGCGGTTCGCCAGGCCGGTCGGCTCGACGATGTCGCCGGCGCGGTCGGGTGCGGGCGTGCTGATGACGGCCGTCACGGTGCGGGCGGCGCGGTCGATGGCCAGCGGGGCGGACGCGGTGGCGCGCAGGTGCATGGGAACCTCCGAGGTTAATCTTTTGGGGGCACCCGGTGACGCCGCGTGGCGAGTCTGCGAGGCGAGCGGGAAGGGTCATCCGCGACGCGCTCGCCCCGCCCACCCCCCTCCCAGACCCGGCGGGCGGCGCCACGGCTGCGGTACTGGGTGCGGCATCGGTTCGTCGAATCGCGGGTCGGCGTACGGCCGTAGCCCGCGGCTGCGGCGAATCTCGTTGAACGTGCGCAGTCCGATCTTCGCGTCGAGTTCGTCGTCGGCGCGGCGCTCGGCCTGGTTGCGCGGGCTGCACGGCGGGAACGCGATCGCTACGTCGTCGCCGTAGCGCTTCGCCAGGTCGCGCGTTAGCACCTGCGAGAGCAGATCCAGCTTCGGCTGCACCGTGCCCTCGCAGAACATCACCCGCGCGCCGAACCAGATGTCCGCTCCAAGGCCGACGTTCTCGACCAACCCCGCGATCGGGCCGGGCACGCGGAACAGAGCGAAGATTTCGTCCCGCGTCATCCGCGACGAGTTTAGGTAGTCCATCTCCGCCGGGCTGAGCGTCCACGGCGTCGCCTTGAGGCCCTGCTCCAAGACCAGCGGCCGGTGCCAGTTTTCGCGGCCGCCGAAGCGCGACTGGATCGTCTCTTCGAGGCGGCGCACCGTCGGCTCGCTGAGCGCTTGATCGGTCTGCAACACGACGCCCGGCCGCTGGCCGAGATGGAACGCCTGGTAGCGCGAGCGCTGCAACTCCGTGTTCGCGTCGACCGTCAGAGCGTTGGCCTGCAAAGGCGACAGGCCGCGGTACGGGTCGAGCGGATTGGGATACTTCAGGTGGATGATCTCGTCGGGTGCGAACGTCGCCGGCTCGGAGCCGGGGGCCGCGACCTCGTAGCCACGGAGGAACCGCCGCGGGTCCGGCAGCGGTCGCACCCACGGACTCGGCACCACCCACAACTCACCCGGTAGCGACAGCCGGGTGTCGCCGGCCGCCAGCGGGGCGACGTACCAGTACGCGTTGCCGGTCAATTCGAGGTACACGCTCGTCAGGTACCACAGCTCCCACGGCGTCGTCCACGGGTTCGGGGCGGCGAGCAGTTTGGCGAGCGGGTGGGCCGGGCCGAGCGGCTCGCGGTCGTGGTCGGCCGGGCCGGTGTCGCGGTACAGTTCCGGTGTCTGAGCCGCGACCGCCTGGGCGATGGCGTTGACGGCCGCGTACACCCACGACGAATACTGCCGCAGTTGCTCGGTCGGGTCGTCGCGCCACCAACCGGCCGGCCGGGCCGCCGGCGCGAACAGGGCCGTGAGCCGGTCGGCCGCCGCGGGGCGAGCCTTGAACAGATGCGTCAGCCGCGACCAGATCGACATGGCCAGTCACTCCTTCGGCCCGGCGACCTTGCGGTAGCCGAGGCTGTGCAGGACGTACAACACTTCGCGGCAGGTCGGGAACGGCCGGCGAGCGCGGCGCTTGTAGCGCTCCATCGCCAGGAGAAACGCTCGTTCTTCGTCGGAGTAGTCGCAGCCGGGGAAGACCTGCTCCGGCCCGCCGATCCGCGGCGGCTCGGTTCGCTTCGGCATCGCGGGCGTCCTCGGGCAAAAGCGAAGTGACCGGGCCGGGGGTCGCCCGGGCGTCCGCCCCCGCGGCCCGGCGGAGGAGTGGCTCGCGTCGTCCGGCTCGGTCACATTCAAGTTCGTCGATGAATGTGTTCATTTGTACACTAAACACTATGGGGATGGGACGGGGTCGTTGTCAAGCGCCGTCGCGCGAAAATGTGGGAGGAACGCCTAACCAGCCCGGAGCGCGAGCGACGGGGTGTATTTACCGACGCAAGCGCAACGGGCTGAACGATATAAAAAACCCATCACGCCCGCAAGGGAC
>CAZNSL010000437.1:0-5455 GCA_964574975.1 uncultured Alcaligenaceae bacterium
CGGCGGCACATTCGTTGGCCTCGACAATATCATCAGCCGCCGCGTCGGCCGCAAGACCATCGGCTTCGGCTCGCAGCAACACCTGCGCGAGCAGAAGATGGGCGAGTTGCTCGACCAGGTCACGTCGGACGACCTAACTGAGTTCGGCATGATCCCGGAGTTCGTCGGCCGTCTGCCGGTGCTGGCCCCGCTGCAGCCGCTCGACGAGGAGGCGCTGGTGCGCATCCTGACCGAGCCGCGCAACGCCCTATCGCGGCAGTACCAGAAGCTGTTCGAGATGGAGGGAGCGGAACTCGAATTTGACCCGAAGGCCCTGCGCGAGATCGCCCGACTGGCTCAGCAGCGCGACACGGGTGCCCGCGGCCTGCGGAGTATCGTCGAGGACGTGATGACCGACGTGATGTTCGAGTTGCCCGACATCGAGGAGAAGGGCAAGTACGTCGTCACCGACGCTGTCGTCCGTAAGGAGCAGCGACTCTTCGACAAGAAGCTGATCGTCGATAAGAAGAGCGCATAAGAGTTAGCCACAGATAAACACAGATGAACACGGATAAGACATCGATAATGTCTTATCTGTGTTCATCTGTGTTTATCTGTGGCTAATTCGTTTCACGGCAGGTTCACGTCCGTTTCGCCGCCCGCCCGAGTGCCGACTGCCCGCCACACGTCGCGCTGGACCGTCTCCGCCACAAACCGCACCGAGCCGTCGCCGAACGCCACGTTCACCCCGCCGGAGTGCAGGCTGCGCGCCGCTCGAAAGCCGACGGCCGTCAGTTGCGCCGGCCCCGGCGTCAGGTCGTTGGTGATGCAGTCGGGCGTCGGCGCGTTCGGCACGTCGTAATGGTTGTAGCTCGAACAGCGCAACTCGCCGGTCGCCCACAGGAAGCCGCGGCGGCGGTTGAAGTTCCAACTGACGGCCGACGCGCACGAGGCGTCGTTGAGCGTCGAGCCGAAACTCGGGTAGCGATAGACGCGCTGCACGTCGCCCGGTGGCGTCGGGCCGGTCGTGCTTTCGTCGCCCTCGCCGAGCAGGCTCTCGGACAGCGCGGCGGTATTCGAAAGGCCGTCGGGGCAATCGGTCAGCTTCAAAGCGTCGCGGGCGCGGAATAGCCCATCGGCGTTCCACGGCGAACCGAACGGAGCCACCCCGCCCGTGGTGCCGGAGCCGATGCAGGCTGCGTAGTTCGTCGGCCCCAGCCAGGTCGTCGCCGTCGCCATGCTCACCGGCTCCATGCGGTCGGACGGGCACAGGAACAGCTTGATGACCTGCTCGACGGCAAAGACGTTCTCCGGCGCGTAGCCGTAGGTCGGCGGGATGTACAGCGGCACGTCGAGGTTGATGCGGTTGTAGACGTTAGTCTGCTCGAGCTGCGGGGCGATCAGAGCGAGGACGCCCCACGAGTCGATGTACGCCGGGTAGCTCTGGTAGGGCGGCCGCAGCACGCCGCGGAACGCCGGCGGCAGCGCGCCGTGGCCGCTGGCGTAGTTGTGCAGGCCGAGGCCGAGTTGTTTGAGGTTGTTCTGGCAACTCGCCCGCGCGGCCGCCTGGCGCACCTTTTGCACCGCGGGCAGCAACAGGCCGATCAGGACGGCGATGATGGCGATCACCACCAACAGCTCGATCAGCGTGAACGCACGCCGCATGTCACCTCCGTCGGGGCGCGTGCCCCGTCACGTCCGTTTTGCCCCAAGGCGCTTGAACCTATTGTTGTCGGTCGTATCCTGCCGAACAAGTCCCGACCCACAGTGACCCGGGTTCGGGCCTCACCATAGAGGATGCACCGCATGACCTTCCTCCGACACATAGCCGCCGCCGCCGCCGTGGTCCTGGTCCTGTCTGGCCCCGCAGCTGCGCAGCCGGCCGTGTTCGTCACGGACTTTTTCAACAGCCGCATCCTCCGCGTCGATACCGTGTCCGGCGCGGAAATCCCGCCGCCAATCACGGCCACGACGGCCCTGCCGTCGGCGATGGTCCCCGCCCCGGACGGGACGCTGTGGGTCACCAACCAGGGCAGCGCGTCGATTGCGCGGATTAACCCGTTCACTGGCACCCTGGTCGGCACCATTTCCCTCGCCGGACAGATTCAAGCACCCGGCGGCCTCGCGTTCGCCCCCAACGGCGACTTCTACGTGAGCGACTTCTTCGACCAGACGACGCCGGGCAGCGGTTCGGTCAAGCGGTTCTCTCCGACCGGGACGTTCCTCAGCACGACCGTTAGCGGCCTGAACCAGCCGTCGAGTCTCCTGACGGTCGGCAACAACCTGTACTTCACCGAGACGAATACGTCGACGTTTAGCGGCGGCCGACTATCGGTGTTCAACGGCACGACGACGACGCCTCTGGCGACGGGAACACCGGGCACCGGCTACGCCGGTCTGGCGGTTACCGGAAACACCCTTTTGTACGCCGACCTGCTGGGCGGCGCGATCAAGCGCTACGACATTGGTACGAATGCACCGCTGCCCGACCTGGTGGCTCCCGGCGGAGCGCTGAACAACGAGTTCCCCTCCGGTCTCCTGGTCGAAAACGCGGGCACCATCCTGGTGGCGACGCTCGGCCCCGTGAACCCACCGCAGCAGGCCCAGGGCGACCTGCTGCGCTTCTCGGCGGTGGGCGCTCAGATCGGCGGGCCGCTGGTCAGCAACATCTTCGGTTCGGCCTTGGCCCCGGTGCCCGAGCCGGGGTCGCTGGCGTTGGCGGGTGCGGCCGTCGCGGGCCTCGCCGCGCTGCGACGGCGGCGGACGTAGCGCGTCCGAGCCGGAAGCGTAAGCGACGGCCACTAGCGCCAAGTGGTCGTCGCTTACGCTTCCGGCTCGGATCGTTCCGGGGCGGCGTCATTCGTAGGCGACGGCGTCCGCGACGCCCAACCGCGTCGCCCGCCACGCCGGCAACAAGCCGGCCAGCGTCGCCAGCACGACCGACGTGCCGGCGATGCCGAGGGTCGTCCGCCACGGGACGACGATCGGGAACCGGAAGCCCGACTCCTCCCAGATGACGACGCGGACCATGTACCACTCCAGCGGCAGGCCGATGAGCAGGCCGAAGGCGGTGCCGATCGCACCCATCAGCGCCGCCTCGGCCACGACGCTACACAACACCTGTGCCTGCGTCGCGCCGACCGCGCGCAACAGGCCCAGTTCGCGTCGCCGCTGCAAGACGGAGATCAAAAGCGCCGTCACGACGCCGAGGCCGGCGACGACGCCGACGACGACCTGTTGCACCTGCACCAGCGCGTAGAGCCGCTGGATCACGCCACGGATGTACGAGCGCAGTTCGTTGCGAGTCACGACCGTCAGCGCGTGTCGGTTGGCGATGGCTCGCATCGCCGCTTCGCCGGCCACCCGTGCCTCCGGCTCGTCGGCGAGGAAGATGTCGAACAGGTCCACGCGGTCGTCGTCGAAGACGGTCTTCAGCGTGGACCGGTCGATGAACACGGTGCCGCGGTTCCACGAGTAGTCGGTCATGGTGCCGACGACGCGCAGCGCCGCCGGGCCGTGCGTCCCCTGGATTTCGACGATATCGCCGGCGCGGACGCCGTGCAGCTCAGCGAAGTTGTCGGAAACGATGGCCGTGCCCGGCTCGGTTAACGTCGGGAACAGGTCCAGCGCCGGGTAGTCGGGCGTCCGCAGGTTGGCGGCGTGGAATCGCTTTGCATCGAACGCGATGACGAGGACGAGCGTGTCGCGGAACGTCGGCCGGCGGAAGCGCACCGGCACCGCGTGGGCCACGCCGGGCGACGCCTCCAGTTCGTCGCGGATCGCCAGGTCGAGCGGCAGGTTGGAACTGGTCGTACTCGATGCCTCGCCACCCATCACGAAAAAGTCCGGCGACACCCAGCGGTCCACCCAGTCGAGGACCGGCTTCTCGTTACTGGCGCTAACGCCAGCGACGCCCGAGGACATGCCGACGCCCGCGGCCAGCGCGCCGATGACGACGCCGGTGCGGCCAGGGGCACGCAGCAAGTTATCGGCCGCAAGCCGTACGCCGACGCCGGGTAACAGCCGCACCAGCGGCAACAGAAGCCGCGCCGCCAGCGCAACGAAGAGCGGCGCGGCCAAGAGCGCTCCGGCGAGCATCATCACCAGCCCACCGTAGCTGCCGACCCGCAGCGGCATTACCTCGCGGAACAGGGCGACCGCCGCGCCGAGGCCGATGAGCGCGAGACTAATCGCGCCTTGCAGCACGCGGTAGAGCCGGGCCGAGCCGGACGGCACCCGCCTCACCGCGTCGGCCGGCTCGTCGTTGGCCGCTTGCAAAGCCGGCACCAGCGCCGCGACCAGGGCAGCGGCAACGCCAGCGACCACGGCTCCAGTCAGGATGCCGCGGTCCCACGTCACGGCCTGGCGTTCGACGGCGAGGAAGATTTCGCTGAGCACCTGTTGCATCGGCCGCAGCGCAGCGCGGGCGAGGAGCAGCCCCAGCGGCAGCCCGACGAGCGACCCGGCCAGACCGAGCCATGCGGCCTCACCCGCGAACAGCGCGGCGACCTGGGCGCGGGTCGCGCCGAGCGAGCGCATGACGCCGATCTCGTGCCGCCGCTCGGCGACGCTGACGGCAAGCGCGTTGTAGACGAGGAAAATGCCGACCACGAGCGCCGCTCCACCGCCGATGGCAAAACCGGTCTGCACGCCGGCGATCACGTCGTTGACCGACTGCCCGGCCGCTTCCGGCGTCTGGAGTTGCGCGCGGTCACCGACGACCGCGGCAGCGGCCCGGCGCACTGTCTCGCGGTCGGCGTCGGGCGCGAGGAATAGGTCGATGCGCGAGACGACCTCCCTCCGCCCGACGAGCGTGCCGGCGCGGTCGAGGTCCAGCACGATCAGGTTGTTGCCCACTTCGACCGCGGCCCCCGCGAATCGGATCGTGCCGAGGACGCTCAGGTCGCGGACCTGACCAGCGACGCGCACGCGCAGCGGCCGGTCGCCGAGAGCGCGGGCCAGGTCCACGCCGACGATCGCCGGGAACCGCGCCAGTAGCGCCGCCGGTCGGGTAATCGTCACCGTCGCGCCGAGGGCCGACGTGTCGCCGTCCGGTCGCTCGGCTCCGAGCAAGAGTGCGCCGCGGCCGTCGAGGTCGGGCAGTAGCACCCGTTCGAGCAACAGTGGCCGGACGGCCTTCAGTCCCGGCACGTGCCGCAGGTCGTCGGCGAGGGATCGCTGCACGCCGGCCTCGCCGTTGGTGGCGAACAGGTCGGCGGAGCCGGCGAGCGGCGCGGTGGCCCCGCGGACGGCCGCCTCCATACAGCGGTTGAGGACGCGAGACGACACGAGCGTTGCCACGCCGAGCGCGATGGACACGACGACGAGCGCGGCCCGGCCCGGACGGCGGCGCAGGTGGCGCAGGCTCAGCGTGCGGTAGAGAGCGAACATGGGTTCGCCGAGCGGGGGGGGGGGGGGGCCCCCCCCACCCAAGCAAAGACAGGGGGGGGAGGCCCCCCCCCGGGGAGGCCAACAC
>CAZNSL010000438.1:0-456 GCA_964574975.1 uncultured Alcaligenaceae bacterium
GGGTCGGCCGGCGGCGCGGCGGGCCGGTCGGGTGCGTCGGCGAGCCGGCCGCGGACGCGCACCAGTTGGGCTTCGTCGGTGGCGAGCCGGCCGAGGTCGTCGGCGGCGAAGCCGGTGCGGTACTGCCGGTGGTGCAGCGCCCCGGCCGCCGCGAGGGCCAGCCACAGGAACGGCAGCCCGGTCGTCGCCGAGCGACGGAAGCCGGCGGCCCAGCCAACGAGGCCGGCGCCGAGCGCGGCGAACGCGATGGCGGGTGCCGGGTGGGCATAGCGATCGAGGAGGATGCCGGCCGTGACCGCCAGCGCCACTGGCACGAGCGGGGCGTGCCACGGCGACAGATCGGCGGGGTTCGGGGCGTCGGCCATGCGGGCGATTGTAGTGCTCTGGAATGCTTCAATCGGCGGGTGCCATGCTTTCCCCCTTGGGGCAGCAAGCCGACCCCCCCGAAGACACGAA
>CAZNSL010000438.1:466-5438 GCA_964574975.1 uncultured Alcaligenaceae bacterium
CGTCAGGATTCGAGTCCGAAGCCTCGGCGCTTCGCATGCTTGCCCAAAGCGGCAAGCATGGCACCCACGCAAGCGGACTCAGCCATGTCGGCCGTTGTCGCGTCAGGCCGGCCGGGATTCGCGGCGGTCGGTGTCGAGGGCGCTGTGCCACGCCGCACCCTCGCGCTGCCGGGCCAGTGCCTGGGCGAAGTCGACGTGAACCTTGTGCAGTTCGATCCAGCCGTCGGCGATGCGGCCGGTGCGGACCGATACGGCGTGCAGCACCACCGCCGCAACGACCCAGGCGAGCCACGCGATGGGAAGGGCGGCCAGTGCATACCCGAGCCAGAGTTGCGGCTCGCGCACATCGAGCAGTACGACGGCCGCGCCGGCGGCCGAGCCGACGACGGCGACCGCGCCACCGTAGAGGAACCAGGCGCGGAGTGACCAGTACGCGACGTGGTCGGGGCACAGCGGCGTCCACACGCGCTGGCTGCGCGTCGTGGCGATCGGCACCCACAGGCAGAACAGGAGCGGGCCAACACCGGCAATGGTGGCCCCCGCGTTCGCGGTGACGCAGAAGAAACTCAACGCCGCCGGCCAGAGGAACAGGATCGTCCACGCCGGCCGCCACAGGAAGAGCTTCGGCCGCGTCACGTCGGCCGGCCGGCCGCAGACGATGCAGAGCATCGGCAGCCCGCCCGGCTGGCACTCGCGGTCGTCGAGGGTCACGCTCGGCACGGTCCCTGCTCCCTCGTCCGCGTCAATTCTTCCCGGCAGAGTCCGACGCGGCGCGCTGCCGGGCGAGCGCGGCCGCGAAGTCGGCGTGGACGCCGAGCAACTCGACGGCGTCCACCATGCCGCACGGGCGGATCGAGGTCTGGCTGAGGACTGTCGTGGCGATCAGCCACGCCAACGCCGCGATCAGCCACGCCACGAGGCTATACTCGCCCCAATGGCCCCGCGGTCCCGAAAGTCGGTTGGCAAAGACGAGGGTCCCGACCAACGAACAGACGAGGGCCAACGCTCCGCCCAGTTGTAGCCACGCGCGGACGACCCAGTAACTGGCGTGGTCGGGGCACAAGGGCGTGTACACCTCGCATCGCTTCGTCAGGGCAAAGGGAAGGAGGAAAATAAGCACCGCGAGGATGACCAACACCCCGCTGATGAAACACGAACCGAGAAGGCAGGTCCCTAACCCCACGAGCCAGAGCATGCTGACTTCCGGGGTCCGCCACGTAAACGTCTTCGACCGGGCGACCTCGGCAGGTCGGCCGCACGCCATGCAGACCAGCGGCAGCCCACGGGGTAGGCACTCGTCGTGGGTCAGGGTGACGCGGGCCACGGCGGCACCCCGCTATGCCGGTGGCTGTTGGCACGGCAGGCGGTCGAACGCGGCGCAGCCGGGCGGCAGCTCCGCCTCCTCGGCGACCAGCACCGGGAAGCCGTCCTTGATCGGGAAGCGCAGGTTGCAGCGCGGGCAGAGCAGGTGCAGGTCGTCCGGCTGCGTCAGGGCCACGTCGCGGGCCGGGGCCATCGGGCAGCGCAGGATCGCCAGGAAGTCGGGGGGGATCATGGAGGTAAGGTATTGGCGCTCCGTCCGAGCGGCCGGCGTCCGTCGCCCTGAGCGGCCGGGGGGGGGCGGCGGGGTCGGGCGGGGGGGGAGACCGGGCGCCCCGGGCGCGCGGCTCACGCCGGCCGCTCAGAATAACAGGTTACACGCCGAAGATGCGACGCACATTGTCGCGCAGGAGGATCGTCGCCAGATCGACCGCCTGCGCCTCGGTCATCGCGCCGGGGCGGACGAACTGGTCGGCTAGCTCCGCTGCCAGCACCCGGCGGTACATGTTGAACTTCGGCCGCACGAACTCCAGCTTGTACGCGTCCGAGTAGTAGCCGATCTGCTTCGTCGTCGGCACCGCCGTCAGCCGCGCACGCAAGTCCGGGGCGATGTACGCCGGTACGTTCGAGTACCACCAGTGCCCGCTCGTCACCACGTTTGGGAAGATCCACGCGTGGCTCACCAACTCCTGGTTCAGCCCGCTCGACAGCACCGAGACCGGGAACGTCACCTCCGGGAAGGCGTTGAATAGGTCGGCGTACTGTACCAGCGACGTGCGGTGATCGAAGAGGTCTTGCCCCTGGAAGACGCCATCCCGGTAGACGCGCCGGTTGACGCCGATCATCAGGTCGAACGGCAGCTTGAAGTCGCGGCAGAACTCGGCCAGCATCCAGAATGTGCCCTGCGGCCCGTCTCGCGCGGGACTTGCCACGAATCCCGGCGGCAGCGAGATCGCACACGCTTTAGCCCCTCGCGCGACGAAGCGCTCGAACAGGATGCCGACGGCCTTCCGCAGTTCGACGGCGTCGCCGACTTCGACGCCGGTCGCATTCGCCAGTCGGGAACGCACTGCCGGCTTGTCGAGGTGGAACACCAGGTCGTCGGTGCGCAGGCACGGGACGTATTTCGCCGTGTCGAAACCGTCGAGCGGGTCGTCGAAGTCGTTGGTCAGGAAGACCGCTTCGACGTTCGACTTCCAGAAGACCTGCGCCTCCCAGTCCGGTTGCGCGAACACCTTGGCCGCGGCGTCGAAGAGCGCGTCGGTGTCGGCGGCGGTAACGCGCTCGAGTTCCAGGCCGAGGAACTCGCGTGCGATTTCGAGGAACCACGAATACTGGACGGTGTTGTCGAAGCGGTCCATGTGGGCGAGGATCGCCCGGCAGCGCTCGCGCGGGTCGGTGCCGTCGCGCAACACGTCCCGCGGCATACCGGCAGAGTGGGCAAGCTCCGTGTAGTAGTGGTAGCCGAGCAGGTCGTCGAGCGACCTGGCCGTCGGGGCGTGCGGCGAGATGTGGGTGTGCGGGTCGATCAGCGCGACGTGGCAAATGGCGCTGTACAGGTCGCGGGAGAGCGTATCGGCGAGCATGGCCGCCTCGCGGGTTGTAGGTTTCGCACGCGCTGCGGGGTAACTCTTACAATCGTCCGCAGTTCCGGCCCAGAGTGGTCAGCGCTCGACGGACGCGAAAAAAACCTCGAACTATTGTCCGACGCGACGGTTGCGCCGACTCCCGGCGGATCGCAGCGCACGATTGGCACGCAGGCTGCTTCTATCTCCATCGACTGCGACGGACGCCGCGAGCCGATCCCCCTCGGCTGCGGGCCACGGACGCCGGAGTCACCGAGAGGTCGGGTCGCCTCGTCCCCCCGAGCGGCCCGGCACCCCTCACCCCCTGCCAGTCGACACGTTGCTTCCCCTCATCCCCCGAATCCCACCCCACCCCAACTCACCAGGCTCCTCCGACCCCCCGGAGGAGCCTGTCTTTTTTTCCGATCGAACAGTCGGACTCTAGACGTCGTCCCAACACTCCGCGGGCGACCGCGCCAGCACCAGGTGATCCAGCAGGTCGCGCGTCAGCAGCAGCACCACCGGGACTAACGCCAGCAGCACGAGTAGTGCCAGCGCGATCGGCCCGTCGACGGCGCGCGCTTGGCCGCCGAGGCCGACGACCCACGCCCGCAGTAGGTTCTTGGCGAACGCGATTCCGAAGCCGATCAGCACCAGCAGCGACACGAACACCGTCGTCAGCACCACGGCCCCGGCCCGGTTCCGGCGTCCCGGCGGGTCGAGCCGCGGCGGCCAGCGGCGGCGCTCGCGGTCGAAGTGGACCCGGCCGTCGAGCCACAGCCGCACGCGGTTGACGCGCGCCCCGACCAGCGCCCGCGTCGTCGCCAGGGCCGACAGCGCGAAGCCGGCCAGCATGGCGAGCGTGCCGGCCGCGAATACCGGCGGCATCCCCGGCTGGACGTGCTTGAACCAGACGATGGCGAACGTCACCGCGACCATGACGCACACGCCGGTCAGCGCCACCTTCCACAGCCCGGCGGCGACGTAGAGCCAGAACATCGCGCGCGCCCGCGGCCGGTGCGGGTCGGCGCGGCGCAACCACCGAGCGGTCAGGAAGTCGTCCCAGCCGAACTTGGTGCAGGCGATGGCGGCCCCCAGCCCCGGCTCGGCCGTCAGCTCGTAGACGATCAGCCCGACCGCGATCAGCACCGGCCAGAGCAGATGGTTGCCGACGGCGCGCACCGCCGGCGCAGTCTCGTCGGCGGCACGGCGGTCGATGTCGCTGCTCATGCGGGAATCACCTTGAGCGGCCGCAGCGAGTGGCCGTCGGCCGCAGCGACGGCCACCAGCTCACCCGTCGGATCGACGACGGCGACCTCCGCGGCGGCCGGTGCATCTGAGGCCGGCCGCTGGCCGTGGCGCAGCCGGGTCGCGTCCGCCACCGACACGGCGACGCGCGGCAACTGCGCGACCGCCTCGGCGAGCGGCCGTAGTGGGCCAGGGTTGGCCGCATCGAGCGGCGTCGCCTGCTCCGGCGCGAACGGGCCGACGCGGGTGCGCCGCAGCCCCGCGAGGTAGCCACCGCAACCGAGCCGTGCGCCGAGGTCGCGGGCCAACGAACGGATGTACGTCCCCTTGCCGCAGGCCACTTCGAGTCGCAGCCGCGAGTCGTCGTAGGCCAACACGTCGATGCGGTCGATGCGCACGGTCCGCGGGGCCAGTTCCACGGCGGCCCCCTGTCGGGCGAGATCGTAGGCCCGTCGCCCGGCGAGTTTCGCGGCCGAGAACGCCGGCGGAACTTGCTCCACCGCCCCGACGAACGCTTGCAAGGCGTCGTCGATCGCGGCGCGGGTCGGCGGCGTCGCGCCGGCGACGGGCGTCACCGGCCCTTCGGCGTCGTCGGTGGCGCTGGTCGCGCCGAGTTCCACGTCGGCGACGTAGACCTTGCCCATAGCCTGCACGTACTCGGTGAGACGTGTGGCGTGGCCGACGGTCAGGACCAGGACGCCGGTGGCGAGCGGGTCGAGGGTGCCGGTGTGGCCGAGCTTGGTGCCGCGCGGGAACCAGCGCTGGGCGATGTCGACCGCATCGCGCGAGGTCATGCCGAGCGGCTTGTCGAGGACGAGCAATCCGTGCATGAGGGTCAG
>CAZNSL010000439.1:0-5415 GCA_964574975.1 uncultured Alcaligenaceae bacterium
CAAGGGCGCGTTCACCGGAGCGGAAAAAGACCACAAGGGTTTGTTCGAGGTCGCCAACGGCGGCACGCTGTTCCTCGACGAACTCGGCGAGCTGAACAAGAACATCCAGGTCAAGCTGCTGCGATTCCTGGAGTCCGGCGAGATTCGCCGCGTCGGCGAGACTTCGCCGTTCCGCTCCGACGTGCGCGTCTTGTGCGCGACCAACCGCGACCTGCGCGAGATGACCGCCAAGGACGAGTTCCGCGAGGATCTGTTCTTCCGCGTCAACACCTTCGAGATTCGCATTCCGCCCTTGCGCGAGCGGCGCACCGACATCCCCGACCTGGCCAAGTGTCTGTTGGCGCGGGCCGCCCGCCGGCCGGTCGAGCAGGTCGCCGACTTGCTCGGCATGGATGCGATCCAGGCGCTCCAGGACTACGATTGGCCGGGCAACGTCCGCGAACTGGCGAACGTGATGCAGCACGCGATGATCCTGTCGGGCGGTCAGCGGATCGCGCCGGAGCACTTCCCGATCCAGGTGCGCGGCACCGGTCGGCGGGCGATCGCCGGCACGATCGGCCCGGCGACGGCTGCACCGAAGCCGGCGACCGAGGAACGACGGACGCTCAAGTCGATCGAGATGGAACACATCCTGCGGGTACTGGAGAAGAACAAGGGCAACAAGCCGGCGACGGCGGCGGAACTCGGCATCAGCCTGAAGACGCTCTACAACAAGCTCAACGCGCTGGAGGAGGAGCGGCGCGCGGCCGGGTGACTGTGGATCGCGCGAATCGAAGCCGTGTCGCGAGAGGAATCCACGCACCCCACCGTCAGACGCCGCCGAGAATCTCGCCCGCTTCGCGACGCAAGCGGGCCAGGACGCGCGACCGGGCGATGCGCACGGCGTTCGCGGATAGGCCCAACTCGGCCGCAACGGCCGTGGGCGCTTCGCCACCGATGGCGGTACGGACGAACGCGGTCCAGGTTGCGGCGGCAAACTCGTCGCGGACGGCGTCCATGAGAGCGGCCAGGACGTGGCGGTCGTGTTCGGAATCCCAGCGCCGACTCAACTCACTGGCCGGGTCTTCCAACTCGGACAGTAGCGCGGCATCGCCGCCCGCTTTGCGGCCCGCGGCCCTCAGGTGGTCGCGCAGAACGTTGACGACGATGGCGCGCAGCCACGCCCGGAACGCGCCGGGTCGGCCGTTGTGGTCGTACTCCCGCACCTTACGGCTGACGACGGCCAGTGCCTTCTGCGTCACGTCGTCGATGTCGGCATCCTGCACCCCGCGCGGCCGCAGCCAGGCGCGAATGAGCGGGATGTAAGCCGCTGCCATCCGCGTCCAGGCCGATTGATCGCTCGCCCGCAGGCGGTCGAGCAGGCTCAAAGACGTGGGCGAGGTGGGCATCATGGGCAATCCCGTTTTCCGATACCCGTTACGGCCGTTTGCCCGCCGCGCGGAGCCGCTCGTCGATCCAGGCCAAGTCGTCGGCCGACATCGGTCCCGGCGGCGACTGTCGGTAATTCACCGACCTGTCGTAGCGCATCACCGGATGCAGCGTGTCGAGGACGGCTTGTAGGTTCAACATCGCGTCCTGATCGACGGGGTCAAGGGGGATTGGAATCGTTGGCAAGGCGACGCGCAACGGCATCGGCCAGATCCCAACTTTTGGCCGCTCGCTTACGCGGCTGACGAACGCGAAATACGGTATCGACGGGAGTAGCTTGTCGAGCGGGAACCGCTCGCCTTCGCGGAGCAGGTCGATCTCGACAAGGTGGGCCGGCCCGACCAGCAGTTCCTGACGCTTCGCGGCGTACTCGTCGCGCTTCCCCTGCTTGTTCGTGGGCGAGAGGATTTCAATCGCCGTCACGAGTCGGCGGTTCTCGGGGTCGACCACTTCGACACCGTACAGCGGGACCGTTTCCGCACGAGTCGCATTCGCCGACAGGGGTGGCGCGAGCGTGGCGACCGCACCCCCGGCGGACGGCACTTCGGCGACGACGCCAACGTCGGGCCAACGGCCCGTCGGCACCGCGGAGTTATCGGGAACGATCATGACCACTCGCTGCGTCGTCAGCGCCACATAGTTCGGAGGCAAAGTCGGGTTGAGTTGGCGAGCAATCTCCGTCGCCAGATTCGCGTGGACCACCGGCCAGAGGTTGCCCTCCAGGTACGGGTCCATGCCCGGAAACGGGTTCGCCATCGCTCGACCTCTCGCTCAGCGCCGCTTCTTGTCCTGCTTGCGCTTCTTCTTTCGGTCCTCGGCCCGCTCCTTGGCGCGCTTGCGATGGCCGGTGTCGCCCTTCGTCTTCAGCTTCGCCCCAGGCATGAACGCGCCGGCCTTGCTCAGGCCGGTCACCATCTTCATGCGCTCCCAGATACTCATCTTCGCCATCTGCTTCATGAGCGTCCGCACCTGGTCGAACTGCGTCAGGAACTGCTTGATCTCGTGCGGCTCCACGCCTGACCCGGACGCGATCCGTCGCCGGCGGCTTTGGTCGATGATGTCCGGGTTGCGCTTCTCCTCCTTCGTCATCGAGTCGATCATGCCCTGCACGCGCTTTAGCGCCGCTTCGGGGTCCTCGCCCTCCGGGATCATCTCGGCCATGCCGGGCATCCGGCTGACGAGGTCCTTCATGCCCATCTTGTGGAGCTGAGCGAACTGGTCGCGGAAGTCGGTCAGCGTCAGGTCGCCCTTCTGCATTTTCTCCTGCTGCTTTTGCAGCTCTTCGGCGCTGACCTCCGATTGAACGCGGGCCACCTTCTCGACAAGCCCCATCAGGTCGCCCTGGCCCATGATGCGCTGGGCCATCCGCTCCGGGTGGAACTCCTCCAGCGCGTCGAGTTTCTCGCCGACGCCGATGAACTTCACCGGCACCTGCGTCACCTCCTTGATCGACAGGGCCGCGCCGCCGCGAGTGTCGCCGTCGAGCTTGGTCAGGATGACGCCGTTGAGTTCGATCGCGTCGTGGAACGCCTTGGAGCTGGTCACCGCGTCCTGGCCGGTCATCGCGTCGCAGACCAGGAAGACCTGGTCTGGCCGGCAAACCTTGTCGATCTGCCGCAACTCGGCCATCGGCATCTCATCGACGTGCAGCCGGCCAGCCGTGTCGAGGATGACCGTGTCGAGCAAATGCCCCTTGGCGTAGGCGAGGGCATTCTTGCACACCGTTACCGGGTCGCCGGGCATCTCGGTGTAGACCGGCACCTTGAGCTGTTCGCCGAGAACCTTCAACTGATCGACGGCAGCCGGCCGCTGCAAGTCGGCGGCGACGAGCAGCGGCTTGCGGCCGCGCTCGCGCAGCGTCAGGGCCAGCTTGCCGCTGGTCGTCGTCTTGCCGGAACCCTGTAAGCCGCAAAGCATGAGGACGGTCGGCCGATCCTTGGCGAACGGGATGCGGTGATCGACCGGTCCCATCAGGCCGACGAGTTCGTCGTAGACGATGCGGACGATTTGCTCGCTCGGGTCGAGCCGGGCGAGAACCTCCTGGCCGACGGAGCGCTGCGTCACTCGCGCAATGAACGCCTCGACGACGTTGAAGTTCACGTCGGCTTCGAGCAGCGCCCGGCGAACCTCCTGCATACCCTCGCGGATGTTGGCCTCCGACAGCCGGCCGCGGCCGCGGAGCTTCTTGAAGGCGTCGCTGAGGCTCTTCTGAATGCCGTCGAACATGCGTGGGGTCGCCTGCGAACTGAGGGACGGTCTCGTCGAGTGGACGCGAATCGTTGCAATTATCGTAAGGCCGGGCCGCACTTCCTTCAACTTGCCGCGGTGGCGGAACGGGGGCGTGGGTGGCGGGGCGGGGTCTGGACGTGGCGATCGGTGTCGTAGGCCATAAAACAGCCCCGGTAGTGGCACCCGGCCCGCCGGAGTGCCTGGTGGCGTTCGTGCCGGACCCGCCCGGACCCCTCGGACCATGCCAGCCCCGACGACGGCCGACAGCTTCCTCGAACTCGTTCGCAAGAGCAACCTCGTCGATTCGGCGCGGCTCCAGGCGTACCTGGCCCGGTTCCAGTCCGACGCGGTCACGCCGCTCGACCCGCCGCGCCTCGCGGCTCGCTTCATCAAAGACGGCATCCTGACGAGCTTCCAGGCGCAGCAGATTCTCCGCGGCCGCTACCGCAACTTCACCATCGTCGGCAAGTACAAGATTCTGGAGCCGCTCGGTGCCGGTGGCATGAGCAAGGTGTTCCTGGTCGAACACATCGCCATGGGACACCGCGTCGCCATGAAAATCCTGCCGATCGAGGGGACCAAGTACGACCCAGCCCTGATCGCCCGCTTCCAGCGCGAGGCGAAGGCGGTGGCGTCGCTCAACCACCCGAACGTCATCCGCGCCCACGACATCGGCGACGAGAGCGGTCGCTTCCATTACATCATCATGGACTACGTCGAGGGCGTGAACCTGCACGACCTCGTCCGCAAGCGCGGTCGACTCGACCCGGTCGTCGCCGCCCACTACGTGCGTCAGATCGCGGTCGGCTTGCAGCACGCTCACGAAGCCGGCCTGATCCACCGCGACATCAAGCCCGGCAACCTGTTGGTGGACCGGGCCGGCGTCGTCAAAATCCTCGACCTGGGCCTCGCGCGGTTCGAGGACGAGGGCGAGTCGCTGACCAAAAAGTTCGACGACAACGCCATCCTCGGCACGGCCGACTACCTCGCTCCGGAGCAGGCCCTGCGCAGCGCGGCCCTCGACGCGCGGGCCGACATCTACGGCCTCGGCGCGACCTTCTACTTCCTGCTCACCGGGAACGCCCCGTTCGAATCGGAGAAGAACGTCACGCTGAAGTTGCTCGCCCATCAGACGAAGACGCCGAAGCCAATCGCCGATTTCCGCGACGACGTGCCGCCGGTCATGGTCGCGGCCGTCGAACGGATGATGGCGAAGAAGCCGGACGACCGATACCAGTCGGCCCTCGACGTGGCGGAGGTCCTCGACCCGTGGGCCGACGCAGACGTGCCGCCGCCCACGGAGGACGAGCTTCCGCGCCGCAGTCCGGCGTCGCAAGGCAGTTGGGCCAGCGCGTCCCGATCGCGCACGCCAACCGGTTCGAAGCCGCCCTCGACGGGTCGCCGCTCCTCGGCCACCGCACTCGACGAGACGCCGCCGACGGCCTCCAAGGGTTACTCGCCCGTCGCGACGCCGACCTCCGACTGGGTGACGCCCGTCGCGGAGCCACGGTCGAAGGCTGGGCTGGTTGTGGCCATCGTCGCAGGCGTGGCGACCTTGCTGGCCGTCGGTGCCGGTCTTTGGTACTGGGGCCACGCGAACGCGCCGTCCGATTCCTTACCCGGCACGACACTATCGCCGCAAGAGACCTCGCCACCGGACGACGCGGAGACAACCGCGCCAACTTCACGCGCTTTGTGATCCTGGCGCCCGAAGGCGCGCCGGCGGACGTGAAACCGGCGGAATCCATTCCCGTCGCG
>CAZNSL010000440.1:0-5407 GCA_964574975.1 uncultured Alcaligenaceae bacterium
CCCGGCCCCTCTCCCGCAAAGCCGGGAGAGGGGGGAAAGACAAGTCCGTGACCGAGGCGTCCACGATCGTCGGAGCCTACACGCTCGACCGCGAGCTGGGTCGCGGCGCGTTCGGGTCCGTCTGGCTCGCCCGGCACCAGGACCGGCCGGACCATCCCGTCGCACTCAAACTCGTCGAGGCCCGCGGCGACGCGCAGCGCGCCCTCCTCGAACCGGCCTTCCTGGCGCAGTTCGACCACCCGCACATCGTTCGCGTCGAAGATTACTTCCTCGACGGCGGACGGCTGGCCATCGCCATGGAGTACGTCGCCGGCGAGGACCTGAAGACGTGCCTCGACCGCGGCGATACGTTCTCGGTTGCCAACGTGCGAGCGCTGCTGATCCAGGTCGGCGGGGCACTGGCCGCGGCTCACGCCCGGCAGGTCGTCCACCGCGACTTGAAGCCCGCCAACATCCTGATGGACGCCAGCGGCGGCACGCCGCGGTTCGTGCTGACCGACTTCGGCATCGGCCGGCGGCACGAAGGCATTCAGTCGGAGAAGCACGCCGGCGGCACCTACCACTTCATGGCCCCGGAGCAATTGCGCGGTCGGCCGGGGCCGCAGTCGGACCTGTGGGCGCTCGGCGTCGTCGCCTACCGGATGCTCGCCGGCCGGCTGCCGTTCCCTGGCCCGTCGCTGGGCGAGCTGTCGCGGCAGATTCAGTACGCCGCCCCGCCGCCGCCGAGCGAGGTCGCCGGCCAGCCGATCCCCGCCGACCTGGAAGCGGTCGTCCTGAAACTGCTCGATCGCTCGCTGAACGAGCGCATGCCGTCGGCGGAGCAACTGCTGCGCGACCTCGGCGTGCAGGGCGACTCGAAGAATGTCCCGGCGACGAAGGCCGAGCAAGCCGAGCCGTTACGCCGGCGGTTGGAACGGGCGGTGCGCGGGCGGACGGCCCTGCTCGGCGTCTGCTTGGTACTCTTTTTCCTCCTGGGCGGCGTCATCGTCGGTCTATTGAGCGTTGCCGGCATGGCCCTGTTCTTCGTGGGGCAATCGACCGAGCGCGACCGGCGGCGGCGGTGGTCGCTGACGACCGGCGCGTTCCTCGTCTTCGTTATGGCGATCGCCTGGCGCAGCTTCCGGATGCCGGATTGGCCCCCCGTGACCGAAATGTCCGACAAGCTGAACGCGCGGGCCCAAGGCGGCGAAAAGATTCCGGGCCACCTCTGGGTCGTGTACGCGATGTTAATCGTCGGCGGGATCGTCCTGCCGGTCGTTGGCTGTGCCATCTACGCCGGCCTGCGGCGAGCGCAACGCGATGTCGCGCTGCTCGACGTGGCCACCTCCGGCGGCGGGACGGCCGAGTTCCTGCCGGTGATGCGCGGCATGGTGGACCGCCGCCTCGAAGACGTGGGCTTCCACCTGCGCTACGCGGAGCTATTGTTCGCCCGCGGCGACTATCGCGGCGCGGCCGTCGAGGCCCGCTTGTTGCTGGAACAGGACGAGTACCACTTCAACGGTAACCTGCTGTTGGCCAACGCCTACGCCGCTCTGGGGCTGCGCGACGAGTGCCGCCGCGTCTGCGACGACTACCTGGCCGTGGCCGGCTACTGTTTCGAGTTCGCGGAACTGCGACAGCAGTGCGGAGGGCCGGCCGCATGAGGCTCGACGACCGCAACGTCCGCTTCGTCACGCCGTTCATTCTCGTCGAGGGCCGGCGCAAGAAGTACGTCCGCCTGGGCCGGCGGCGCGGCAACCTGCACCTCCAGGAAACGGCCCTGGTCGTCGAGGGCGAACTGTTGCGCTTCCACTACTTCGGCATCGAGATGTTCTTCCGCCGGGCGCTGAGCGAGTGGACGACGGTGACGGTGCCGTACTCGCGGATCGAGGTGAAGCGGCCGTCGCACTGGAAGGCGATCGCGGTGGTCCTGGCAGTGGTTGCCTGGATCGTCTTCCTAAGCTCTGTGGCTGAGGACGCCGGCGATTGGGCCGGCGGCTGCATGTGTGGGTTGGCGTGGTTGGTGCCCACGCTCTACCTGCTGTGGCGCGGGCGGGTACGGCATACGGTCGCCTTCCGCGGCAAGGACGGCAAGCTGCGCGTGTTGATGTTCAAGGTCCGACCGAAGGCGGTTCGACAACAGTTCCTCGCCACCCTGGAGGCCCACCGCAAGGACTCCCTGGCGCACGCCCCAACCCCGGCCAGGAGGGTGTCGTGAACGAGTCGTACCTCCTGGCATTGCTGCCGGCGATTATCGGCGGGGCCATCGGCATCACCATCGCCATCGGGGTATTGTGTGCCCCAGCGGTTCAGGCACGGCGGCGCGGTTACTCGTTTTTCGTCTGGTTGGCCGCCGGCATTCTGGCCGGCAACCCGCTGTTCCTCCTGGTCGTCCTCGGCGGCTGCCCGCACCGCAAGCGGCAGGCGCTGCGCGACCAGTTCCGTACCGAACTCGACGCCAAGCTCGAAGGCGCGACCGCGCCGATCGCGCGGTTGACCGGTGCGGTGCGCGATGTGTCGATTGGCGACGCAATGACGGCCGACCCGCAGACGACCGGCGGCCGGCCGGTGCGCGACGTATCGCTCGGCGACGTGCCGACGTTCCTGCCCGACGGCCGCTCGCTCGGCGACGAGCCAACGCGGCTGCCGTGACGCGCCAACCGGGCTGGTGTCCGGCGTGGCACGAGTTAAGGAGGCAAGCGGGCTGCGTTCGCACGGCCAGTGCGAACGCCGCGAAGGACGGCCGAGCGCATCAGAGCGATTGCTCGCGTGCACTACTGTCGCACCTTACCAGCAATTCCCGCAGTCGCTTCGACCAGTACTCGGGGCGATGCTGAATTTCGTCCATGAACCGGCACGCCATAGGATTCGGTGGGTTGATCCCCTGTTCCCACGAACGTACGGTTTTTGGCGACGTGCCCAGGAACCGCGCGAACAGCGTTTGGCTGATCCTCAGAAGTCGTCGCGTCTCTTTCACCCGTTCGGGCGGGTACGGGCGCGGCTTCAAGTTCAGTTTCACCTGACGACAGGTGAAACGCTCGGTCACCTCACCCCGCTCGACGGCGTCGGCGAGGTCGCCTAAAGCACCCAGGATCTTATTGCCGAACGTCGTCGTCACTCCCTCTGCCTTTCCGGCTTTGCGATTCGTTTCGTTGCGATTCATTGGATCGGCCCTCGTTCCTCTAGCGATGCCTCAATGCGCTCGATCATCGCTTTGATGGCTGCCTTCTCGGAGCCCGAGATCGTGTCCTTTTGATTTTTCGGATAGACGGTGATGAGGTATACGATCCCGTACTCCTCGAAGTAAACGTAACACACGCGGTGGGAACCGCTCTTGCCGCGGTTGGCACCGGGCGGGCTGAATCGGAACTTCCGCAACCCACCCGTTCCCCCGACGATCGGTGCCGCGTCCGGGTGCGACACGATCATCGTTTGGAGAATCCACAGGTCATCGTCCTTGAGACCGCACGCGCGCCACTCCCTCCGAAAGACTTGCGCCTCGATGAAGGACAATAAGTCTTCTGGCTCGAGCATGTATTCGGGCTAAGAGAGCGAATCCTCGATCCGGTGCGGGTTCGATGCGGTCGTCATCGCCCGATAACCTCTCCTCGGCATCCGCCGAGGATTCTGTACCATTAGATGGTATAGATCAATTTCGGTTCGGCCTGTTGTAGTGACGTTATCGCCACCAATGACCGCATAAGCCAAAGGCGGGCGCGACGGTGCAAATCCGGCAGGACCTGGCCCTGTGCCGCAGCGCCTTCCCGGACCTGATGCCGCGGCCGGTGGCCGTACAGTTCCGCGACGATGCCGATGGCCGCGTCATCGCCATGTTCGAGCTGAAAGAGCAGGGCGGCGAAATCCACGACGCCGACGAGCGGCACTATCGGCTCGTCTCCGCGCAGGCGATTTCGGTCGACGAATTGCAAGCCTTCGCCGACCGCGGCAGTTGAGCCGTCGGCTGCCCTTTCCAAGCGCGGCGCTTTCGGGTTCAATACCCGCCATCCATTCCGCTCTCCAACCCCAGGGGGCCGCCGTGCCGATCGAGGTGTTAATCCCCGCCGACCGCATCCAGCACCGCATCGACGAGATGGCCCGGGCCATCACGGCCGACTACGGCCACGACCCGCTCACCCTCGTCGGCGTGTTGACCGGCAGTCTGTTGTTCGTCGCCGACCTGATGCGTCGGCTCGACCGGCCGCTGCGCATCGCGCTCATTCAGGCGTCGAGCTACCGCGGCGAAGCCACGCGGCCGGGCGAACTGCACGTCCAGGCGGAACTCCTTCCGGACCTGAGCGACCGGCACGTCCTGATCCTCGACGACATCCTCGACACCGGCCACACGCTGGCGTACCTGGTCAGACACATTCGCAGCCTGGGACCGCTATCGGTGAAGACGGGCGTGCTGCTGCGGAAGCGCGGCCGGCAGGAGGAGGCGCTGGAGCCGGACTACAGCGGCTTCGACATCCCGGATGAATTCGTGATCGGCTACGGCCTGGACTACAACGACGAGTACCGCAACCTGCCCTACATCGGGGTGCTGAAGCCGTGAACGCGAAACTCCCCTCCGCCGAGCGCCGCACCAAGGCCGAACCCGCCGCTCCGGCGCGCGTGACGTTCGGCCCGATGGACCATGGCCGGCGGGTGACGGCCGACGAGCTGGAATCCGCGGACTACTTCGGCGGGTTCGATTACGAAGTGATCCACGGGAGGCTCTACGTGTCCCCCCTTCCCAACATGCCGCACGACGAGTTGGCCGAGTGGGTCGCCGATGCCCTGCGCAACTACGCCCGCGCCCGCCCCGACATCATCGACAGCGTGCGCGGCCGGGCGCGGGTGTTCGTCCCAGGGCAGAAGCTCGAAACCTGTCCGGAACCGGATGTTGCCGCCTACCACAACTTCCCGTTTCACGTCCCGTGGTTCGAGCGCCGTTGGCAAGATGTCAGCCCGATCCTCGTCGCGGAAATCGTCTCGACGGGCGACATCGCCAAGGACCTCGTCCGCAACGTGGACCTGTACGCCCGCGTGCCGTCGATTCAGGAGTACTGGGTCGTCAATCAGTGGTGGCACGGCGGCGCGACCCTCTTCCGCGTCTTCCGCCGCCGCGGTAAGGGCTGGCGCAAGCCGCTCGACTTCCAGCACGGTGACACGTATACGACCAAACTCCTGCCCGGCTTCCGGCTCGTCCTCGACCCCGACCGCCGCTGACGGATCGACCCCCGGCCCCGAAGGACAGTGGGCGTGAAACTCCTCTGGCTGCTCCCCGACCATAACGACTCTGCCGCCGCCACCCAGGCCCGCCTGCTCGCGCCGCTGTTGCGCGCCGACGTGGCGACGCTCGCCGATCTCGGCGTCCGCGGCCTCTACCGCCGGCTGAAAGCCGACCCACCGGACGTGCTGCACGCCTGGCGCTTGCCGGCCGTGCGGG
>CAZNSL010000441.1:0-5407 GCA_964574975.1 uncultured Alcaligenaceae bacterium
CTGTGAAGCAGCCGGCCGTGTTCGGCAGGATGGTGTAGCGCGACAGGTCGAGGTTGTCGAGCAGGTTGCGGCCCTGGGCGTCGACCAACCGTTCGCGGCGGACGGCCACCGTCGTCACCTCGCAGCCGCTGGCGGCGAGGCTCTCCTGCATCAACTCGAACGTCGCGTACTTGCCGGTGCCGGTGAAGAGCCGCGAACGGAACGCGAACGGGCCGACCTTTAGCGGCGACTCGTCGGGTTCGCCGGAGCCGCCGCCGACGAGGGTGACGATCTCGACGGCATCGCCATCGGCGAGCGGGTGGTCGGCGTGGCGGGCGCGCGGCACCACGTCGCGATTGACCTCAACAGCGACGCGCTTCGGGTCGAGCTGGAGCGCCGCGAGCAAGCCGGCGACGGTGGCCGGCTCCGGCAGTGGACTCGGCTGTTGGTTGATGGTCAGGTGTGCCATGAGGATACCGTATCGACAGGCGGCGGTACAGCAAACGACCGCCTCGGCTACGAGGCCAGGACAATTCGTTGCACGGTTCACGGTAAGGGTAGGTGCAACGAATCAATCGTTGCATGAAACGAAACGACGCGCGCATAGAATCGACGTAAATCAAACTCCATATGAGCGTTACGTAGATATCGCCGCCAACGGTGGAAGCGGTTAATAACGCAGCCGGCAAGCTTCTTGACGATCTCCGCGGAAATCCGCCAACAATTTTGCGGACGGCGCTGCGGGTCAACGACGGAAAGCGATTATATTCACAGGATGACCTGGATGCCCGAGCGCTTGCCCGACGACTGGATCGAGCCCGGCCGGATGGTAGCGCTCAATGCCTGGATGTTGCGATTGGCCCATGCCTTGTCGCGGGGGTGATCCGTAGTTACGGATTCGGACCTGACCCAGGAAGTCATGCTCGCCTTCCTGAAATGCCCCGACGAGGTTCGGAACGGCGACGAAGAGGTGCAGCGGGCATGGTTAGCGTCCGTCGCCCGCCGGAAAATTGTGACGTTGTACCGGGCAGCCCGTCGGGCAAAGCGCGACTCCGGCCGAGAAGTCCCTTTGGACGAGGCGGAGGCGGAGGCGGAGGCGGAGGCGGAGGCGGAGGCGGAGGCGGATCGGACGCTCGACCCAGTTCGATTGGCCATGAACAGGGAATATGCCGAGCGTGTCCGAAAGGCCGTTGAACGACTGCCCAGACACCAGTGCGATGTCGTACGGATGCGCTACTTCGAGCAGTGGAGCGTGCAAGAAATCGCCGAAGCGTTGGGCGTGAGGCACCAGTCGGTATCAAAGACGCTCCGCCGCGCGAGGGAGTCGTTGCACGTCTGGTTAGGTCGGGAAACCTGAGGCCGGGGATGGCGGCAGCCTACGGCGGCACTTCGGACTCACAGCGAAGGAGTGTTCAGCGATGAATCGCAGACTCGCGGTGGTGGCGGCAGCGTTGTTCGCCTTCGGCGGCGCGTTACTCGCGGTCCCCGTTTACAATAACGAACGTTGTCGAGCTTCTACGGCGTGTCTCAACTTCTATCGCGGGGCGTACAACGATCCGAATAACGATCCAGGTGCTTCGTGCTGCATTGCGGCAGCCGGTTCATCCAGTTACTGGCTCCGCGATCCAACGGGGACGATCTACAACTGCGGCCCCGAGGATGGTTGGACGTGCGACGCCGGCTGGGCCACAATGCAGTGTCAAGCAAAACACTGTTTTCCGACGGGCCAAAGCCAATATTGCCCCGTGCTGACGAAACTCGGCTTCGCGGCGTGTACTGACGTGCTGTCGATTTGCGACAAGCGCGATTACCCGAATAGCTAAGTCTCTCGCAGGCGCTTCGTTTCGACTTGGAACTTTGCCATCTGTGCGCGAATGCGGAGGATCGGGCATGGCAACTGTCCGGTGGTCACTGGTTTCATTGGGGATCGCGCTGGTGACGGACACCGCGCTTGCTGGGCCCGATGTCGACGAACTGTTGGCTAAGCACCGATCGGCGCACGAGGCGATCGGTTCCTTGCACGCGGTCGTCGAGGTTCGGCACGAGCAGTACTTGCCACAGAAGATGCCCCCGCAACAGATGAAGTGCGACTGGTGGCAGGACGGCCCTTCGGTTCGTTACACGTTGACCGTCGACGAAGACCTACGTGGCGGAGTCAAGGCCAAACTCGACCACACGAGGAGTGAGGGACTCACGGACGGTGCGAAAAGCCGAACCGCGTACTCCGGTTCGCTCAAGCAGTCCGGGGCAAAGGCGACGGTCGGGACAGTCGACGACCCGGCGTTCGAGCAGACACTTTACTCGCCGTGGACCATTGGGCTTTACCTGTGCTGGAACCGTCCCAATAACTTCTACGACATCGCATTGGCACGACGCGGCGCGGTCGCGAACGTGGCGATGCGCACGGAGAAGGGGATGCCGGTCGTGTCGTTCGACCAGTACGAGCTCCGTTCGGAGGTGGCCTTCGATCCGTCCGTGAACTACCTCGTGCGGCGTCGCGCGACGTGGCCCGTGGCCACAGGCCCGGCCGGCGGCGGCGAACTCCTTCAGGAAGTGGTCAAGGAGTTTCGCGAAGTGTCGCCCGGTATTTATTTCCCGACTCGCGTCGAAACCCGCACCTATCGCGACGAACGGTTACTGACGCAGAGCATTTCTGTCGTCGACATCAAAATGGTCAACGGGCGCGTCCCCGACGGTACGATGGCATTGGAGTTTCCGGCCGGGGCAACCGTCTTCGATTACAACGACCAGGTCGTGTACCGGACGGGCAAGGACGGCGGGCGTGTCGACGTGCGGCCGTTGGGCGCGTTCCTTTACGGCGGCAATGCTGTCGCCGCGCGGCGGTGGCACGTCTACCTGGGTGGCGGCCTCATGGCTGTGGCGCTCGCGTTACTAACCATTATCGTTCGCCGGCGCGCGATTGCTCGTTCCCGAGGGTAATGTCGTGGGTAAACGCTCGACCGTGGTGGTGTTGACGATTCTCGGACTCGCGTCCACGGCGACCGTCGTTAGCTTGCGGCGGCCAACCGAGACGCCGTTCGTTTGCCCCGAAGTCGTCGATTTATGGTCCGTCGACCGCGGCGAATTCTTGACCTTCGTCATCCCGCTCGGCAATGCGGGTGGTGAACCGCTCTCGGTCACAGTCGCCTCGAAGTCGTGTTCGTGCATTTTAATGCAAGACATCGGCCCGGATGGTTCGCCCGTGGTAATACCTCCCGATGGCCGAGTGGACTTGTCCGTCAAGTTGCGCGCCAAGGAGAATTCCACCGCGGCGATCCGCGAAACGATCACGTTTCGCACCCAAACGGGGTTGACGCAGGCCGTGAGTCTGTCCGCCGACCTCACGGGTCGCTTGACCGCACGTCCGGCTGCCGTATCCGCGGCAGTCCGGCCCGGCGAGTCGACGAGCGTTCGCGTCGATGTCATCCAAAACGGCCGCTCCGGGTCGGTTCGCCTGGGAGCCGCGTCGTCGTCGGACCCGGATCGCGTCACTGTCAGATCATTCGACCGCAAGGACGAGCCGGTCGACTCGTCGCGACCTGAGATGGGCACGGTCGTCGGAACCCTTTGGCTCGATTTGCCACCGCGGCCCGAGGGCGATGACTGGGCTGAGGTGACTGTGCCGCTCGCCGGAGAAGCCGGGTCGCTCGTAATCCCCGTCTCGCGCAAGCAACGGGGTGACTTCTCTGCCTATCCGCAATCCCTATCGTTGCCGGTTGTCGTCGGAGGAGCGGAGTGTTACCGCGGCCGCGTACTCGTTCGGAGGCAAGACGGTCTCCCGTTCCGAGTCGAAGTCCTTTCCGTTCCCAAAGGTTTTTCCGTCGAAGGGGGAACGGGCGAGGCGAGTACCCAGTTCTTCGTGGTCAGTGGCGATGGGCATGCGTCCGGTGGTGAACTGCTGCTCGCCGCGAGCGCGGAAGGGGGAGCGCGTGAAACCGTGCGCGTCGCGATCCGCTCGCACCGCCAGGGTCAGTAGGCGAGCGGCGTTCTCCGTCGTTGAATTGATCGTAGCTGTCGGCATCTTAGGGTTACTCGCGGCCCTCGTCCTGTCGGCCGTCCAGCGCGTTCGCGAGCGTGCGCAGCGGCTCGTCTGTCACGATAACCTCCGGCAGATGGCGCTGGCCCTTCACAACTACCACGCAGCGTCGGGGAGGTTGCCCTACGGCACGACGCCCGACCGGCCCGAACAAGAGATGCCGTTTCTAAATTGGCAGGCCCGCCTCCTGCCGCACCTCGATCGCGAATCGCTCTGGCGGGAGATCGAGGCCGCGTTCCGGGCCGAGCGCGACTTCCGCAAAGCTCCCCCCCACTCGTTACGGAACCGCGTTATCGCAACCTTCCTCTGCCCGTACGACCCGCGGTCGTCCTCGCCGAGCGGGCATCACCCCGAAGTCGCCCTGACATCGTACCTGGGCGTCCAGGGACTCGATTACCTCACGTTGGATGGCGTACTGTTTCTCGGGTCGCAAGTCGCCTTGGCCGATGTCCGAGACGGCACTTCGACGACCTTAATGGTCGGTGAGCGGCCGCCGAGTTGGGACGACCGGTTCGGCTGGTGGTACGCTGGCTGGGGCGCGCAGAAGACGGGCACCTACGACGCCGTTTTGGGGGTGCGCGAAGGGAATATTTTCTCGACCGGCAAGGACATCGCCTGCCGCCGTCGTGGACCTTACCAGTTCGAGCCGGGACAACTCACGGAGCCGTGCGACCGCAACCACTTTTGGTCCCTCCACGCCGGCGGGGGGAACTTCGCCTTTGCCGATGGCTCGGCTCGCTTTCTCACTTACGGCATCAACCCCCTTTTCCCGGCGCTCGCCAGTCGCGCCGGCGGCGAACCGGTCGCGGTTCCGGACTGAGCCGGTCGAGTGGAATTAGTCTCTTCCGCCGCCGTTCAGTCCTCGGCAGCGAGCGTCTGGCGGGCGAGTTCGAGTTCCTTCAGCTTGTCCGCGCCGACTTCGGGGTAGTGCAGCTTCAGCGAGGCCATGGCGTCGATGACGGCGGCGGCGACGACGACGCGAGTGAACCACTTGTTGTCGGCCGGCACGACGTACCACGGCGCTTCCGGCGTGGCCGTCGCCCGGATCGCGTCCTCGTAGGCCGCCATGTAATCGTCCCAGTAGCCGCGCTCGCGGGCGTCGGACGCCGAGAACTTCCAGTGCTTCTCCGGTTCGTCGAGGCGGGCGAGGAAGCGCTTCTTCTGCTCCTTCTTCGAGACGTGCAGGAAGAACTTGCGGATCGCCACGCCGTTGTGCACCAAGTAGCGCTCGTAGCGGCGGATGTCCTGGTAGCGCTGCCGCCAAATCGACTTCTTGACCAGCTTCGGCGGCAGCTTCTGCTTGTCGAGCAACTCTTTGTGGACGCGGACGACGAGCACCTCCTCGTAGTACGAGCGGTTGAAGATGCCGATGCGACCGCGCTCGGGCAGTTG
>CAZNSL010000442.1:0-5401 GCA_964574975.1 uncultured Alcaligenaceae bacterium
TATGGCGGCGGCCTGACGACGAAGCTCTACGGGCTCGGCGGTGTTGCCGGCGGTGGCGTCCTGGTGCACAACGTCGGCAATCCGTTGGGTCTGCCCCTGCCGCTGACCCTCGTTGCCACCTCGGCCGGCGGCGACATTCTGGTGACGGAAGCCGGCGATCTGTCAATTACCGGTCCGGTGGCGTCGACCGCCGGGTCCGTGGCGCTCGCGGCTTTGGGTACTCTGTCCAGCACATCCACAGGTACGGTCGGCGCTAGCGGGGTCCACCCTGCATTTGTGAGCACCGTGACGGGCGATACCGAGTCCGGCTGGGGGATCCTCCTCGAAGCCGTGGGAGATGTCTCCCTTGCCGGAGCCCTCTCCGCTAACGGCGGTGCCGTGGGCGTCCTCAGCGATGGCGGGAATGTCTCCGTCGCGGGAAGCATCACCGCCGGTGGAACGGTATCCAGTGTCGACCATCTAAGTCCTTCCAACCCCGGGCAGAACAACGGCATCGGCATTGCTGTGGCTGCTCCAGGCAGCGTAACGGTCGGTGCTGCGCTGAATGCCGGTGCAGGGCGTGTTTTGGTTGTAGCGGACTCCGATAGCGATGGCAATGGCGTGTTGACCATCGCCTCCACCGGATCGATAGTCACCACCCACGCAGGCCACTACCTCGATGCCCTTGGCGCCCTCATCCCCAACGCCGAAGCGGCGGTGACCCTCGAAGGGGCCGACATGGACCTTCAGGGTGTCGTCAGTGCGGGCACCGGCGGCGACATCGGCGTGATTGCGAGTGGGCTCACGCCGACGATCGGCCTCGGCAGCGTGACCGGCAAGCAACTGACGCTGAGCAATGCCGAACTCGCCAACCTGCATGTCACCGACAGTGGCGGCGCGAATTTCTTCGATGGCAACATCGCCATCGGCGGCGACGACGGTTTTGCGACGAACATCGCCATCTTCATGGATGCGGCGAATACCGGCGCTCACCGGGTGCTGCTCCACGGCACGACGGTTGACGATACCGGTACGGGTGTCGGTCTCACGGCCCAGTCCCTGGGCCTGAAGATGACCGGCAACGTCGGCAGCGCGTCGGCCGGGGGCGACGGACTGACGCTGGCCGTCGGCGGCCTCGGCGCAACCGCAGGCCTTGGCGGCTCGGCTTCGATCCATAACACCCTCACGACCCCGCTCACCTTGGCCGCCTTTTCGGCGATCGGTCCCATCACCGTGGTCCACGCGGGCAAGCTCCAGTTGGCCGGAACGGTGGGCAGTGCGGCGGGCGGCGACGCGATCACCTTGGCGGCTGCGAGTTTCGATGTCGGTACGGGCGCGCTTGCGACGCCGAATGGCCGCTGGCTGGTGTTTTCCGGCGATCCGGCGGCAGACGTGGTTACCGGTCTCGCCTACGATTTCAAGCAGTTCAACGCCACCTATGGCCTGACGCCGGTGCAGACGACCACGGCCGGCAACGGCTTGCTCTATACCTTGGCGCCCAGTTTGACCGGATCGCTCATCGGTACCGTCAGCAAGATTTACGATTCCACTGCTACCGCGGCTGCAACGGTGGCCAATCTGTCGTTTAGCGGGCAGCTTGCTGGCGACGTGGTGACGGCGAACGTGACTTCGTCCGCCTATATCAACAAGAATGTGGGCACGGGCAAGCAAGTGGATGCCAACGTGACGTTGTCCAGCGTCGTGGATGGTGCGGGTAAGCCCGTCTACGACTACCAACTCGGCGGCGGCGGGGTGTTCTCGGGCAATATCGGGACGATCACCCCCGCGAGCCTGACGATGGGCGGCATCACGGCGTCGAACAAGACCTACGACAGCACGACGGGTGCGACGGTGAGCACGGCGGGCGCGACGTATACGGGCCTGTTTGCGGGTGATGCCGTGACGGTGTCGGCGACGGGCACGTTCAGCAACAAGAACGTGGGTACGGGCAAGACGGTGACGCTCACCAGCAGTTACACGGGTGCCGACGTGAGCAACTACACGATCACCGACCAGGCCAGCACCACGGCCAACATCACCCCGGCCACATTGACGGCCTCGGCCGCCGGCATCAACCGCACGTATGACGGCAGCACGACCGCCACCGTAACCGTCGGCGACAATCGGTTCGCCGGCGACAGCCTCACGCTGACCTATGCCGGCGCCAGCTTCGCCGACAAGAATGTGGGGACGGGCAAGGCCGTGTCGGTGTCCGGTATTGCCATCAGTGGCGGCGCCGATGCCGGCAATTACACCCTGGGTGGCACTACGGCCAGTACGACGGCCAATATTTCCCAACTGGCCTCGGTCGCTTGGACCGGAGGCTCCACGGGCAACTGGAGCAATGCCGCCAATTGGGCCGGTGGTGCGATTCCCGACTTGTCCAACGTGGCGGCGGTAACCATCGGCTCGGGTACCACGGTCACCTACGATGCGGGCGTGGCCGGTACGACGAACCTGACGAGCTTGAGCGACGCCGGCACCTTCCAGATGGCAGGCGGCGCGTTGACCGTTTCCGGCGCGATGGCGACGGCCGGCTTCGGCCAGACCGGCGGTACTTTGAGTGCCGGCACGTTGACGGTGAGCGCCCTCGGTGCAATCAACAAGACGGGCGGCACGTTGATGGCAAGCCTGCTGAACATCACATCGGTGGGTGGTGCATCGTTCGCCGGCAACAACTTCGTTTCGAGCTTCCAGGCGACCAATTCCGGTTCCGGGGGGGTCGGCCTGACCAACGGTAGCAGCGGCTCGCCGACGCCGCTCGCAGTGCTGGGCATCAGCAACCCGGTCGGCGCCGTGATGATCGACAACATCGGCGCGGTAACCACGACCGGTGCGATCACTGCCGGCACCACCGTGGATATCGTCGCCCACAGTCCGCTGATCATCGGTTCCGGAGGCATCATGGCCGGCGGCAACATCAGTCTGGCGGCGGGTGGCGGAGCGACGGTGACGACGGCCGATGTGCTGACGTTGCTTGGGCCGGTGACTTCCACCGGCGGCGGCATCGACCTCTACGCCGGCTGGACCTTGGTACAGAATGCCAACGTTACGACATCGGGCGGCATCATCAACGCCTTCGCAGACGCCGGCGCGATTGTCATGGCGAACTCCGCGGTTACCAGTTCCAACGGCGGCGCGATCACTTACGATGCCGGCAAGAATTTCGTCGTTTCGTCGCTCAATTCGGGCAGCGGGCCGATGTTCGTCAATGTCGGCGGCATTCTTTCCTCGGCACCGGGTTTTGGCGGCACCAACTTCGTCGGCGACAGTTTGACGCTTGCGGCTTTCGACACTACGGGTTTTACTTCGCAGGTGAGGGTGTTGAGCGTCGATATCGCAAACGAGTCGTTCACGCCGACGGTAACCATTGCCGACCCGGTGGTGAACTCGGTGGTGGATTCCTTGAATGACGCCACTGGTGTGTCGTCGGACGATTCGGTGCTGCCGCCTGTCATCAAGGTGATGGGAGGCGCATCCGGAGACTCGCAAGACATGACGACGGGCGGAGGCGAAGGAACCTTCGGGGACGAAAAGGACGACGGCAAGGAAGGTGGCAACAAGACCTCACCCAAGAAGGAAGAAACGAAGCAGTCGCGCCGCGTTTCCTCGTGCAGTTGATGTGGGTGGTCGGGCCGGCCGGCTTGCCGGCCCGATTTCCCGGTCAGGACGTACCGTCGTCCTTTACGGTAATTACGTTTGCGCGGCTGCCCGTCGTGTTAAGCCAGAAGGACATTTGCGCATACTGACGGAACAAATCTGGCGGCAGTACGCTGGTGCGCTGGTCGAAAGACACCCTGGGTCTCACCTTGTGCATGCCCTTGATGCCAAGCTCGTGGTCGTAGTCCGGCGTTTCGAACGCCAAACGCTCGAAATCGTGCGAGTAGGGTTCCTCGCCGAGGAAGCGGTAGATCAGCGGCACCACCTCACCCGGGCGGCGCGCCAGCAGTTCGTAGTCGATGACCAGCAGCGCGTGACCCTGTTCAGCATAGAAGCCTTCCTTCAGCGAGTGCCAGGGCAGCCCCACCAGGCGCGTGCGCTGCGCCAGCGTTTCCACCCGCGCCTGCACCGTGCCGCGCTCGGCTTCGTTGGCGAACAGTCGCGTCGTCTCGTAGGGATTGGCGCGGATCAGGCGCTCCAGGCTGTCCATCACCCACGCGACGTTGCGCACGCAGGCAATGCACTTGGATTCCGGAAACAGGTCGAGGAGCAGGGGGAGCTTGGCTGTCCACGTCCGGTTGGTGTCGAATACCACCGGCCGGTCCACGTCCGCATAATAGTTTTCAAACAGGCCCCGCATCAGAGCGCGCCGCTGGGCCAGGCTTACCTGGCTGTTCCACTCGCTGCCTGCGCCAACCTGACCAAGCAGCGTGGAAACGAAGCTCGCCACCGGGCTGGTCACGCCCGCGTGGAAGCGCGGGTTCTGGCGAAGAATCGCCGACAACAAGGTGGAGCCCGATCGCGGCAGGCCGGAAATGAAGTGGAATGCGTGGGCCGTTTTCATTCATACTCCGCAAAAAGTGCCCGATGCAATTGTGAGCGGGCGACCACGATCTTAATCCAAGTCCCGAGGAGAACGCCGTGACCGTCGACGCATTGCGTCAAGACCAACCTGCCCCGTCCGTCCTTGACCGACGCCAGTTCCTGACAAGCGCGCTGGGCGCCGGTTTTGCCCTGGCCGTGCAACCCATCGTTGCACAGACGGTGATCCATACGGATGCCGGCGGTCTGGTGGCCGGAGAAGTGAATATCGGCGGCTTCCCGGCGTATCGCGCCATGCCGGCCAAGGGCGGCCATTTCCCAACGGTGATCGTGGCGTCGGAAATCTTCGGTGTCCACGAACACATTGCCGATCTTTGCCGTCGTCTGGCTAAGCTCGGCTATCTCGCCGTCGCACCGGACCTGTTCTTCCGCCAGGGCGACCCGCGGAAGATGGAAGACATCCAGGAAATTCTCACCACGATCACCTACAAGGTTCCCGATGCCCAGGTTATGGCCGATCTCGACGCCACGGTGGACTGGATCGGCAAGAACGGCGGCAATCCGCACCGGCTGGCGATGACGGGCTTTTGCTGGGGTGGCCGCACCACCTGGCTGTACGCGGCCCACAGCTCGCGCGTCAAGGCCGCCGTCGCCTGGTACGGCCTGCTGTCGGGCGCGTCGACGGAACGCCAGCCACGCCAGCCCCTGGACCTCGCCAAGGACTTGAAGGCGCCCGTGCTCGGCTTGTACGCGGGAGAAGATCCCTATATCACCCTCGACACACTGGCCGCCATGCAGAACACCCTGGAGCGCGCCGGTGCGAAGGCGGAGCTGCACCTCTATCGCCACGTGCAGCATGGATTCAACGCCGATTACCGGCCCACCTACGACAAGGAGGCGGCCGCCGACGGATGGCGCCGCATGCTCGACTGGTTCCGCA
>CAZNSL010000443.1:0-5397 GCA_964574975.1 uncultured Alcaligenaceae bacterium
AGCCGTCGCCGAGGCCGTAGCGCAGCTTGATGATCTCGCGCTCGCGGTAGGTTAGCGTCTTCAGGACGTGCTCGATCTTGTCCTTCAGCATCTCCTGCGTCGCGGCGTTCACCGGCGATTCGCAGGTGTCGTCCTCGATGAAGTCGCCGAAGTAGCTGTCCTCGCTCTCGCCCACTGGGCGATCCAGGCTGATCGGGTGCCGGCTAATCTTGAGGACGCGCCGCGTCTCCTCGACCGAGATACCGGCGGCCTCGGCCGTCTCCTCGATCGTTGGTTCGCGGCCGACCTCCTGGAGCAGTTTCTTCGAGACGTTGCGCAGTTTCGACATCGTCTCGATCATGTGGACCGGAATGCGGATCGTCCGAGCCTGGTCGGCGATGGCCCGCGTGATCGCCTGGCGGATCCACCAGGTTGCGTAGGTCGAGAACTTGTAGCCGCGGCGGTACTCGTACTTGTCCACCGCTCGCATCAAGCCCGTGTTACCCTCCTGGATCAGATCGAGGAACGACAGGCCGCGGTTGCGGTACTTCTTGGCGATCGAGACGACCAGTCTTAGGTTGCCGCCCGACAGTGCCCGCTTCGAGTCCTCGTATTCGGCGAAGCGTTCGCGCATCGCCTCGGCTCGCTTGCGCAGGCTAGCCGGCTCCTCGAGCGTGATATCCATTAGGTCGGCCAACTCCTTCTCGGCGTTGGCCCGGTCTTCCTTGCAGTTGCGCTGACCGCGCATCGCGTCGAGTTCGCGCTCCAGTTCGTCCATCCGCTCGCTGATCTGCTCCAGCTTCTTCATTAAGGGCTGGACCTTCTGCGTGCGGATCGACAATTCCTCGACGAGCGTCGTCGTCTTGCGACGGCGCAGCTTGAGCGACCGCCTCAAGTCGCGTTTGGAGTCGTCGTCGGTGCGCAGATCGACGAGCCGCTTATAGTCCTCGACGTTCAGCTCCATCAGGTGTTCGAGCGTCTTGAGGTTGTGCGGCATCCGCTGGAGGATCTTGTCCTTCTCCAGGTTCTCCGTCAGCGACACCTTGATGGTGCGGTCGAACGGCAGTTCGCCCGTCATCACCCGCTTGAGAGTCTCGACGACGTTGCGCAATGCGTAGTCGCTCTCCATCACCTTGCGGCGGAATCGCTTGCGGGTGACTTCGATTTTCTTGGCGAGGGCGATCTCCTCTTCGCGCTTCGGCAGGGGGATTTCGCCCATCTGGGTGAGGTACATCCGTACCGGGTCGTCGATGCGGCGGCCGTCGTCCTCCTCGAAGTTGAGCGACAGCTCGAGTTCGGCCCGCTCCTCTTCGGTGAGTTCGGCCGCCTGGCCGCCGACCTCCGTCTCGCGCTCCTCGGCCTCGGACTCTTCGATGAGTTCGATGCCGGCGTCTTCGAGGACTTGGAGGAGTTGGTCGAGTTTGTCCGGGTTGACGGCGTCGTCCGGGAGGAACTCGTTTACCGCGGCGAAGGTGAGGTAGCCTTTGCGCTTGCCGGACTCGATCAGGGCCTTGAGTCCGTCGTCGATCTTGAGGTCCATTGCTGCCCTCCTCGCCCCGCTCGCGATTCGGCCGCCCCGTCGTGGGGGGCGGGCGACCCGAATCTCCGAAGCGCGGCAGAAAGCCTAACTGGTCCGAACGCACCGAAACGGTCAGACGACCGTCGAACCAACCCCGCGCCGCACGGCCGCCTTCCAGCGGTGCGCCCCTTCCATAGGGTCGCGGCGAGCACGGGACACCCAACAGCCTACTCAGCCGCCGCCGGCCGACAACCCGTTCGGCGAAAGCGCCTTCGACTGTTGGAGTTTCCTCAACAATTCCATCGCGGCCTCGTGGTCCGACGCGGCCGAAAGCTTGCTCTGAAGGCTGCGCGTCGCCTCGTGTTCCCGACGTTCGCGGAAGCGTCGCGCCACCTCGCGCAGCCAGGCGGGCTTGTCCGGGTGTAACCGGCCGACTTCCAGGAACCGCATGGCAAAATCGGCCAGCGCCGGGTTGTCCGCGAGCCGGAGTCGTAGGCCGTCCAGGTCCGGCACCGCGCCCTCGTCGAACAGATCGTACAGCCCTTGAATTAAACGTCGTAATCCGGGGTGGCGGACCTCGGTCGTAGCGATTTGCTCCTTGGCTACGCCAACCAAACCTGGGTCGGCCAGCAGAACCTCGACCAGTTCGCGCTCGAACGGCTCGGCTCGGCCGGACCCTGTCGACGGCAGCGACACGGCGATCGACTCATCCGACTTCGGGGCTTTGGCCCGGGCAGCGCGGCGGGCTTCAGCGAGCCGTGCTTGCAGTGTCGCCAACCGCAGGCCGAGCCGGTGCGACAGACGGTGCAGTACTAGATCAACCTTCATCGCTGCGGCTGCCCCGGCCGACTCCGGCACCAGGGCCAACATGCCCAGGACGGCGTCGGCCGCCCGACGGTTCGCTTCCAGGTTGCCATCCGCCGTGGCGAGCAACTGGTCGATCTTGAAATCGAGCGCGTTCTTCGCCGCGTCGAGCGCAATCCGGAACGGCTCAACGCCTTGGGTCACCAGCAGGTCGAACGGGTCCAGCCCGTCTGGCAGTGTGGCGATGCCGAGGTCGACGTCCTCGCGCACGAATAATTGCAACGCCCGATCGACGCCCGTCGTGCCGCCAGCGTCGGCATCGTAGACCAGAGTCACTTTGGGGGCGTAACGCCGCAGTTGCTTGACGTGCGCGTCCGTCAGCGCCGTGCCCATGGTGGCGACAACGTTGCCGACACCGACTTGATGGGCCATCAGCACGTCGGTGTAGCCCTCGACAACCGCAAGCGTTCCCTGCGCCTGTCCGGCGAGCCGGGCGATGTCCAGCCCGTAGATCAGCTCGCTCTTCTTGAACAATTCCGTGTCGCTAGTGTTAAGATACTTGGCAATTCGGTCGGCATAGGGCGATTCGGGAAGGATTCGGCCCCCGAATCCGACCACGCGCCCCTGCACATCCCGTATCGGGAACATGACCCGTTCGCGGAAGCGGTCGTAGTAGCGCGACGAGCCTTTGTCGTTGACGCCGATCAGCCCGACTTCGATCAAGGTTTCCAACGGCACCGGCGAGTGCTTCGCTTGCCGCAAGAGCCAGTCGAAGGCGTTCGGCGCGAAGCCGAGTTGCCAGCGGCGGACTGTCTCGCCGCTGAGCTTGCGGCCGCCGAGGTATACGCGAGCCGACTCCGCCAAAGGGTCGTCGAGCAGGCACTGGTGGAACAGCTCGGCCGCCCACTTGAGCGCCTCGTACATGCGAGCTTTGGCGATGTCTTGCGGCGAGGCCGATGCGGTGGCGATGTTGGCTCTGCGGGCGAGGAGTTCGACGGCGGTCTTGAATTCGATCTTTTCGAACTTCTCGATGAACGTTATGACATCGCCCTTCGCTCCGCACGCCCAGCACTTGTAGTTCTGCCATTGGGAATCGACTTGCAAGGATGGCTTCGAGTCGGCGTGGAAGGGGCAGAGGCCGCGGAAGACCTTACCGGCTTGCGTGAGACTCAAATAGCTACCGATGACGGCCACGATGTCGTTGGCCTCTTTGACCTGTTTGACGAAGCTGATTCGGTCGTCGGCCAACGGAAGAACCCGCCCGCATTCCGCCAAACGCCGAACGGGGCCTCGCCGCGCAACGCGGCCGACGCCGGGACGTGTTCGTTCGTGCTTGCGGAGAATGATGGTGATCGCCCTCGTCCCTGAGAGCGGGCATATCGAGACGCGTCCTTCGCGTCTGGGGAAGTATAGCCATCCCAAAAAATCGTGTCAACCTGGGTAAGCGACGGCCGGCCGCGCGAGCTCATGCCGGAAGATGTTGCCAATCAGCGACTTCCGCGCCGATGCCGTAAGTCGGTGGCTACATCCCTATTGACGCGACATTCGTCCTTGCCGGTGCGGCAAGCGCGCCCGAGTTTGTCAAGTCTGCCGACAGGATTTTCTCCACACTCCCGCAATGCCGGGAGCGGGGTGAAAGACCCACACCCACGGCCCCTTTCCCACAATGCCGAGAGCGGGGAGAAATGAGCCGGTCGTTTCGGTCATGTCGGCCGTGCGGGCTGCCGATTATTCTCGACATACGGGGTTCGCGACCGCTCGCGCACTGCAAGGAGGTCAAGGATGGTGAAGTTACGCTTGCCGGTTCGTCTCGCCGCCGGGTGTCTAGTCGCCTTCGGTGGGGCATCCGTCGCGTCGGCCGCGCCGACCGTCCAGCAAATGCTCGCGTTCAAGCCGAAGATGGACGGCGTCGCGGTCACGACACCGTCGGAGGCCGAGCAGGCAAACTGTAAGGTCGACCTGCAAAAGGGAGCCGGCAACGCCAGCGCCTGGGTGTTGAAGGACTCGCACGGCAACGTGCTGCGGCGCTTCGCCGATACCAAGGGCACCAAGGCCATCGATATTTGGAGCTACTACGCCGACGGCGTCGAAGTCTACCGCGAAATGGATACCAACGCCAACGGTAAGCCGGACAACTACCGCTGGCTCAATGCCGCCGGCATGCGCTGGGGCGTCGACCTCAACGAGGACGGCACCATCGACGGCTGGAAGCAAATCTCCGCCGAAGAGGTCAGTCAGGAAGTCCTGAAGGCCGTCACGACGCGGAACGTCGCGCGACTGCAAGCGCTCTGCATTAACGAAGCGGAGTTGCGGTCGCTCGAATTGCCGGCCATCGACGCCGGGCGCATCCGCGAGGCCGCGGCCAAGATCCCGGCGGCGTTCGCCAAGACGTGCCAGAAGATGGCCAACGTCTCCGAGGCGGCCAAGTGGGTCCACCTCGAGACGGCCGCGCCGCAATGCGTGCCGGCCGAGCAGTCCGGTGGCAAGTACGATCTAGTGCGTTACAAGTCCGGGACCGTACTCTACGAGTTCGGCGGCAAGCACGACTGGCTCCAGACCGGCGAGATGGTACAGGTCGGCCGCGCGTGGCGAATCGTCACCGCTCCGGTGCCGGGCCACGCCGTCGACGAGGCGGTCACTAGTGGCGAAAGCACCGGCGTTGCCAGCCTGAGCGAGGAGTTGAAGCCACTCATCGACAAACTGACAGCGCACGACAAGCTCGCTCCGAAGTCGGTCGACGCCGCCGAGACCGTGAAGTACAACCTCGGCCGGGCTGCGATACTCGAGGAGATTGCCGCCCGCGTCAAGCCAGCCGAGGCCGAGCAGTGGGTCAAGCAGGTCGCCGACTGCTACAGCGCGGCGGCCCAGAACAGCGGCAAGGATCCGACCGCCTACAAGCGGTTGGGCGAGCTGCGCGACCGGATCGTCAAGGCGATGCCGGGCACGGCCCTGGCTGGGTACGTCGTCTACCGCGAGATGTCCGCCGATTACGCGGCGAAGGTCGCGTCGAGCACCGGCAAGCAGATGGAGAAGGTCCAGGACGGTTGGCGCGAATCGCTCAAGAAGTTCGTCGCCGACTACCCGACGGCCGAGGA
>CAZNSL010000444.1:0-5386 GCA_964574975.1 uncultured Alcaligenaceae bacterium
GCCGTTCCCTAGTGCCACGAGTTACCTCCGAGTCGAAAGCGGAAGTGTATGGGGATTTTGCCGAATGGCAGATTGTGCCTTTTTCTAGGACGTTTTTGATGCGCCATAACCAGGATCGGAACCAAAATCGGAACTATCGGAACCGTCGTTCAAATCCAACTCCGAACCTCCGTCCGAGGTGTTCGTAAGGGAAACGGTGTATTGGCTGTCCGGGCGTTGCGATCCAAGCTCTGAATTGCCATGCCCGGCCAGGAAGCCCAAGTAGCGCTACTTTGGCCGACATAGACTCACGCCCGCCGGGGATTACCGAAGGCCATGAACCCCGACCGATAGGGCTAGTGGGCCTCGCCTTCACTGAGTTGTCAGTTCGTGCGATAGCACGCCGGCTAACCGACCGGCCATTTTGACGCTACGACTCGCAATAGAACGGGCGTCATTGGCGGAGCAGCCAGTGGTGGTAGTCGGCGAACGTCGATGGGTACGGCCCGACACAGAACCAGAAGTCCGGGTCGCCCTTCTGGCAATCCGTTAAGGGGGGCCAAGACCCCCGTGCGTGACACGATGAAGTAGCTGGCCTTGACCGAAAAGGACCAACGGAACGGATGCTGGTAGGCTGCGGCCATCAGTCTCAAACCACGGCTTGCGGCAACCTTTCGAGCGGTCGCCTCGCCCATCGTGCGGCAGCGAAAGACCTCGTAGCTCGCCGAAAGGAAGACGTTTTCGGTGACGGCGAGGACGACTTCCGGCGGTAGGCCACGTAACCGCAATTCGTCTATCGCTACGTCAAGAGACTTTCCTTGGGCGACCCGCAACCGGACGGCGGCGCAATACTCGGTAATGGTTTGCATTTGGCTAGCCCCGTCCTCACCGTAACTCCGAGTCGTCGGCCGGGCATCCTAACCAATAGGGTTCGTCGCCTACCGCTTGATTGCCCGCCGGAATCGCCACGTCTGCACGCTGATGACGGTTGACCGGCCGAACCTTACTTCTTCGTCCCGCCGCTAGCGAGGTATGCGCCGAACACGATCACGAGGAGGCCAGAAAACGGAAACGTCGGGAGCAATTCCGACAAGTTGCCGAATAGGAGGACGCCCCCCAACAGCAGGACGGCGATGCCCACATACGAGCCAAACGTATCGCCAAACCCGGCCGCTTGCGCCTCGCCAGTCGCCTGTGCTGCCCGTGCTGCCCGTTCGTCATAGGCACCGGCTTCGGCTCTCTTTATCAGAGCGAGCAGGCGGCTCTTGGCTGCACGTTGTGCCGCCCGTTCGTCATAGGCAATGGCAGACGAAACCGAGGTCAGGTCGTCAACGGTGGCGCTGGATGTACGAGTGACCCACCTGTAGACGACGCAGGCGATACGCTTACCAACGCCCTTCTTTCGCAGGTCAATTGCGGCTTGGGTTGGTGTGGCACCTTGGGTCATCCGCAGCCGCACGAAGTCGAGATGCGATTTGAATTCCACGTAGGCCAAGTACCGCCAATCCCCTCCGCCGTCGAACGTTTTTCCGCTATCGCCATACCGGTTCTTCTTGTCCTTGAACCTGAGGACTCCTCGGATGTCCGAAACTACTTCGTCAGAAACGCCCAGCAGTTCCAATTCCAAGAGGGCGGCATCCAACGACAGCCCCTGGGCGAAGCGCTGCCGGACGAAATCGCAAAGTTCGGACGCTGTGGACATAGTCCGAGTCTCGTTCACCGACGTTAACGGGGATGGTCAGGTTGTTTTCCGGCATCGTCGAAGAGAGCATTCCGTTCCCTGTCTTCATTTGTCATCCGATCCCACTCGGACTGTCGTTGAGCGTCCCTTTGGCGTTCGTCACTTGACCTGAAGTAGCCACGGACAGTGGCCAGGAACGCCAGCACGCACACCAAAGCCGTCACGAGTCGCCAGCGGGGCGACTCCGCTGTGTCTTGCCCGGCGATGGAGTTTTCCGCCAGTTCTGGGCGCAGTCGACCGTCTTGTTCATCGGCGTAGCACTGTTGACACTGGTCTTCGCCCGGTTGCGGAATTGTTGCGCCGCATTGCTGGCACAGGCCCGTTATTGACGACGAGGGCAGGGCTATTCGGACGGCGACGATATCGTCGTGTGACACGCCTCGCTTCCGTAGCTCCTGTGCGGCCTCGTCCAAGGAAACCCCTTGGCTCATCCGCAAAAGGATGAAATTGCAGTGTTCGGACAGCGTAGCCATTGGTGGATTCTCGTTGGCGTGGCCACTGACTAGTGGCCGAATACCCCGAATCGTTGAACCAAGAGTACCCTGTAGGGCGGCCCCATGTTGGGCACGAATCCGACTTCGAACTAACGTAGTTGCGAGCATCAATGCGACGGCTTCTTCGCCCCGCCGCTAAGGATAAATCCCCCGAACGCCGCCACGATGAGGCCGGCGAACGGGAACGTCGGGAACAACTCCGACATGTTGCAAAACTGGATGACGCCGCCCAGCACCAGGCCAGCGAGGCCGACGAATAGGCGGACCGGGTGGCAGTCTGGTCCGCCCGTCTCGGTCGCTTGCGGATCGACTTGCAACCGTGATTGCCGTGCCTCCCGTTCGTCATCGGCACCATCGAACATCGCTGAGGCCAGTTCGTCGATGGCGGCGGAGATTGACCCACCGTGAACCACCCTACAGACGCAGATGACGACACGTTTACGAACGCCCGTCTTCGCCAGTTCGATTGCGGCTTCGGTCAAAGTGGCACCTTGGGCCAACCGTGACCGCACGAATTCGAGGTGCGATTTGAGGTTCTGGCAGGCGAGGTATCGCCAATCCACCTCTCTGCCGTCCCACGTTTCTCCGGTGGCACCATACCCGCTCAGCTTGCCCTCCCTGTTTAGGGCTCTGTGGAAGGACGAAGTCACTTCACTGGACACGCCCTGCAATTCCAATTCGCAGAGGGCGGCTTCCAAGGACACCCCTTTGGACAAGCGTATCCGAACGAAAAAACAGAGATCCGATTGCGAGAGTTTGGGACGACTCTCGTTCGCACCGGGCACAGGCATTTCAGGCGATTCGTTCTTTCGGATACGACGACTCCGACCGGTTCTACTCGCAGCGTCAGCAGTGCCGGAGAACCGACGAATGTCCGGGTTACGGGGATTGCCGTAGTAATTGACCGTCCCGTCTTCCTTGGTCCTCTCTGTCAACTCCCCCAACTCGACCAGCTTTGCCAGTTCGCCGGCGACGAGTTCGGCCAGGCGGGCCGGCGAGAGGTCGGGGAACTTCGGTGCGACCCGCTCGGCCACAGCGGCTACGGTCACGTAGTCCGTCATAAAGGCGGCTTCACGGATGTAGAAACCAACGTTGGACACGCTTGCCTCTCAGTTTTTGCGTCATGGCCGAGGATCGGTTGGTCCGCCTACTTGCCGAAGATTTCTCGACTCTGTCCGGGGGTTAAGCCGGCGGGTGCCCGACTCTCCTTCTCGGCCGCCTCCCTACGCCGCTCGACCATTAGCAGCGCCTTCACGAGAAGTTTGCCCGCCGATTCGTCCGTGGTCGGCTCAGCCATCGGTTGTCCCCTCGAAGGGTAGTCTGTCCGCAATCAGACGATGATCGTCGGGGAGACCACGTCCCACTCGCCGTCGTCGCCCAGGTGGAGGTGTTTAACGGCACAGGCCGGGCACGCCGGGTTGTCTTGCTCCCGGTCGTCCCGGTAGAAGTAAGGCACCCAGCCGCCCGCCACGGCACGGTCCAATTCCACAACCTTCCCGCAAAAGTCGCACGTCACGATCCGCCGTAGGTCTGCCACTGGTTCCCCCTTCGTACCGGCCGTGCCTCGGCGTGCCAGACGGCCACCGCTTCTGCCACACCGCTCCCCTCGCCTGCCGCACAAACGCCGGCCGAGCCGCCGTCAATCGGCCCCGCACTCATGGCGAGGACACCTCCCCTTCCGCCACGCCTGAGGCGGCGTCGGTGGCGTTTCTCGTCAAGCCGCTGGCGTCCCGGCCGTCACGCCGACTCTCAAAGGTCCCGGCGAAGGACCTCGTCCCCGAAGCGTGCCGACATCGACTCTCCACGGATCGTCGCCATCCTGCACCCCAACTCGTAGGCGTAGAGGTATCGCTCCGGGGGCTGTAGCCCGGACTCCGACAGACCCAGGCGGTACCAGAGTGCGGCCGTACGCTGGGACGCCTTTCGGGCCGAGCGGCTCCGGCGAGGCCGGCCGGCCGGGATCGGTCTGACATGGGGCGGCGGGCCGTTGCAACGGTCAGTGGGCGGGCATCCCGGCACGTCGCCCCCGCCGGGCCGGAGTTTCCCGCCGTCGGCGGGCGTCGTTTCGGCGGCGGCCATTGCATTCCTTTCGAGTGTTGCGGCACATACTACCCTGCGACAGGCGCAGCCGCACGGGGACAGGCGGGGCGGGAAATTTTCCACACGGAGTTAATTGCGCCCGCCGTCAGGCCCCTGCCGGCGGCGTTCGGGCGTTCCTGGGGCATCCCGGCCCCGCCGCCCGGCCGGCCTCGTACGCCGCCCGTAGGGCGTCGGCGATCCGGGCCACGTGCAGGTCGTAGAAGTCCAGGCGGTCGCTGTTGCGTACCTCCAAGGTGTCCACCCGCAGGACCCGCCGGGCGATCTCCTCCAAGGCGGCGGCGGCGTCGCTCATCGTCACTCCGGTCTAGGGGCTAGGCGGGGTAAGCTCTCCCGTCGCAGTACCAGAACTCCCGCATGTCGGCGTCGGCGTAGAGTGCGGCGGGGCGGCCCGTGTCGGACCGGCCCTCGTCGGCCAGGTAGAACCGCCGGCCGCCCAGCAGGAGCGTTTCGGGCCAATCAATCGGGACGGTCACCGGCACAGTTTTCCCGTACCTGTCCCTGGCCTCGTAAGTGCGGACGCCCGGCGTAAAGGTCATGGCCGCCCCCTACCTGTTGGCGTAAAGCGTGAGGCCCGCCGACTCTTCGGCGGTCGACTGCCCGGCCGACGCCATCGACGCCAGTTCGGCCAGGGCGAGGTTTTTGATTTCCGGGCCGGCCGCCTCCGGTTCCCGGTCCATGACCGCCCGGATGATCGTGTCCACGCTGAACCGTCCGTGGCGGTCGAGAACGGCCTCGATGATGCGGTAGCGGATGCGGACGGTTTTCATGCTCATTTGCGTGGCCCCGTCACGGCGACACGTCAACGTATAACCGACCGTGGATCGACCTTCAAGGACGGTTGCGGGCGCTCCGCCGAGTGGCCTCGGACGGGCGACCATCCAGGCGGCCGTGGCTTGCCCGACGAACACGGCACGTGCGCCGGCGTGGCTCGTGTTCACGCCGAACGCCGGGGCTGCCTTCAGTCGTCCCGCTCGTGCCAGAGGCCGTAGCCGTCCCGCCAATAGGCCGGCTCTTGCACGGAAAAGGCCCACCCCAACGCAACGTACCACCCGATGATTGTCCAGCCGAGGCA
>CAZNSL010000445.1:0-5383 GCA_964574975.1 uncultured Alcaligenaceae bacterium
GAGCGAGGGGCGGGAGCTCCTGCGGGCGGTGGTGCGGGATCGCCGCGCCGCCAAACGGGACGTGCGGCAGACGCGGCCCCTCGACAATGCCGCGGCCGTCGGCGGCACCGCTCGCCGTGCCGACCACCCCCTGGGCCAGCCGCAGCAGGACGCCCGCCTGGGTCGACGTCGCCGCGACGACCAAGCGGACACCGAGTTACGGCTCGATCTGGAGACCGTCCTGTCATCGCTGACGCCGCGCGAGCGCGAACTGTGCGAGTTGCTGATGCACCTGCCCTTGGCCGATGCCGCCCGGGCGGCGAACCTGCCGCGGTCCACGTTCACGGATCGGGTCCGCAAGCTGCGGAAGCGTTTCGAGGACGCCGGTCTGCGCGAGTATTTGTGAGATTCGCCCGTCATTTGGCGACGCGACCGTGTATTAGTCGTGGGGCGAACAACTCCGTGGAGATATCCATGACGACCGCGTACCGCTACCAGTTCGACGCCGACGTTTCTGTGCAGGAGGTGGAGGCCACGCTGGCCCTGGCGCTCGTTGCCACCGAGTGCTTGTTCGGCTCCGAGCGGTTGCGACTCGACGCGCCGCACTACTTCGACGCCGAGGCCCGGGCGTGCGTGGTCAGTGCCGACACGCCCGCGGGCCGGGCGCTGGCCCGGCTGTTTGTCGGCTTCGCTCGCCGCGAGTTCGGTTCCGAGGCCTTCCGCGTCGAACGCGTGGATCGGCCGACGTTCGCGCCGACGGCCGCGTGACGGTGCCGCCACAGCCGATGGATGCCGACTCCGCGCGCTGGCGCGGGACAGGGAGATGCTCCGTGTCGACGCCACCCAACGACCCGACCACCGCCTGCCCGGCCGACGGCACGAACCGAAACGGCACGTTGGAGTGGCGGTCGGTGACGCAGCAAGAGCCGTGTGTTATCTGCGGCAAGCCGGACTGGTGTCGGCGGGATGCCGACGGACGTTACGCTTATTGCCATCGACTCGCCCAGAGTCCCACCTATGGAGCCGGTACGAATCGTGGCGACGGTTACATCTACCGGCTGCGCCCCGGCGTCGGCGCTGGCTCGTGGCCCGAGCCGAAACACCAGGTTGCCGACGGCAACGGCGAACTGGCTACGCCCGACGAACGGGACGCGGTGTATTCCCTCCTCGTCCGCCACTGCAACCTCTCGAGCGATCACCGGCAGGCGTTGCGATCGCGCGGTCTCAAGTCCTCCGACCTCGCCGTCGCGCAAGGGTACCGCACGCTCGGGGCGGACCGGGCGAAGGCCGTGCACGAGATCGTGAAGCAAGGTCTCGAACACCTGCTGCCGCGCGTCCCCGGCTTCCGGGTGAGCGAAAAGAACGGCCGGCGGTTCTGGTCGTTTGGCGGGTCGGGCGGGTTGATGATCCCGGTCCGCGACGCCCAGGGGCGGATCGTGGCGATTCTCATACGCCCCGACAAGCCCGGCCCGGGCAGTGGCAAGTACGTGTGGGCCAGCTCGAAGCGGTTCGGCGGCTCTGGTCCTGGTTGTCCCACCCACTTCCCGCTGTTCAGCGGTGACCGCGGCGTTGTCCGCGTCACCGAAGGCGCGCTCAAGGCAACGCTGGCAACGCTGTTGAGCGGTGTCTGGACGATTGGGTTGTCGTCGACCTCCGTTTGGCGGCGCGCCGCTAAAGCGCTGCGCGAGATCGGTGCGACGACCGTCCGCGTCGCGTTCGACGCCGACTGGCGCACGAACCCAACCGTGGCCGATCATTTCGTCAAGCTCGTCCACCACCTTCGGGACCACGGCTTCGTCATCGAATTGGAACTGTGGGACGCTGCCGACGGTAAGGGGATCGACGACCTCCTCGCCGCGGGCAAAACACCTGAGGTTGTCGCGGGCGACGCCGTCGATCGGGTGCTCGTCGAGATCGAGGCGACGGCCACACCGCCGGTGGCCACCGATACCGCGGCGTCCACGGGCGAAGCAGGCGATACCGTCGACGAGAAACCGCCGAGGTACTTTGTCGCCGCCGATGGCATGTACCTTCGGGACGTCAAGGCGACGGCCCAGGGCGCGGTCGAGGAGATCAAACAGCTCACGAACTTTACCGCGACGATCGTCGAGGAGGAACGTCTCGACGATGGCGACGGCGGAGCGGAGATCGCGTTCCGGGTCCAAGGCGAGCTTCGGCGCAAAATCGAAGGCAAGCTCGAACACGAGTCTTCACCGTTTGCTCCTATCTCGATCCTGGCGGCCGAGTTTGCTGCATTGACCTGGGTCGCCACCAAATGGGGCGCTGCCCCGCGGATCGAAGCCGGACACGGGATCAAAGACCACGCCCGCGCCGCTATTCAGTTCCTGTCGCCACCGCCCCGGTATCGGCGAGTATTCCGCCACACGGGGTGGGCCACGCTCGACAACGGCGAGCGCGTCTATCTGAGTGCGGCCGGTGCCATCGGTGCTGCGGGCGAGGTCGCCGACGTTGCGGTGCGTCTCGAGTCGCCGGCCGACCGATATCGCCTCACACTGCCGACATCGCCCGAGGAACTCCGTGCATGCGTTGCGGCGGCGCTCGATCTCTACCGGGCTGTGCCGGCCCATCTCGCTGTGCCCCTGTTCGGCGCGGTGTTCCGAGCACCGCTGGGCCCGTGCGACTTCTCCGTCTTCCTGGTCGGCTCGACGGGCCAGGGCAAGTCCGAGCTGCTCGGCCTGCTCCAGCAGTTCTACGGCAGCGACCTCGGCCGCCGGAGCCTGCCGGGCTCCTGGTCGTCGACCGACAACGCACTCGAGGCCACGGCATTCGCGCTCAAGGACGCCGCGTTCGTCATCGACGATTTCAAACCCGCCGGCGGCCGGTACGACGATGAGCTGAGCCGCAAGGCCGACCGCGTCCTGCGGGCCCAGGGCAATCGCTCCGGTCGCGCCCGGCTCGCCAAGGACCTGTCGACGCAGGCGGCCCGCTCCCCCCGCGGACTCATCCTGTGCAGCGGCGAGGACCTGCCGCGGGGCGAAAGCCTTCGCGCCCGATTCTGGGCCCCCGAAGTGCGGAAGGGCGATGTCGTCAGCCTGAACCTGACGCCCCATCTTCGCGCCGCCGATGCCGGCGTCTATGCGTCGTGCCTGGGTGGCTACGTTCGGTGGCTGGCGGCACGCCCCGGCGACCCGGCATCGACGTTGAAGGTCGACGCGGCGGAATTCCGGGAGCGGGCGCGGGCCGGAGGGCACGCACGATTGGCCGGCATCCACGCCGACCTATTCCTGGGCCTGCGGTCCTTCTACGAGTTCGCGGTGGCGAGTGGCGCGGCCTCGGAACCCGACGCCGAGGCCGCGCTACGGGACGCCTGGACCACGCTCTGCGAGGAACACCAGAACCAGGTGGCCGGCGTGGCGGATCGCGACCCGGTGCAGCGGTTCTTGGCCCTGGTCAACGCCCTGGTCGCGTCCGGGCGATCCTACCTCCAGGGGCGGGACGGCGGACCGCCAAGCGACGCCGAGCGCTGGGGATATCGCGCGAAGGTCATCGGCCGCGAGGGCGAGATCGAGTTCGGTCCGGCCCAGTCCACCTCGCAGTGCGTGGGGTTCGTGGACGACAACGACGTGTACCTGATCCCGGAGACGGCATTCGGCGAGGCGGCGCGCCTGGCGGAATCCTCGGGCCAGCCGTTGGCCGTGAGCGAGTCGCAACTCCGCAAGCGATTGGCCGAGGCGGGGCTCATTGCCAGCCGCGAATCCGGGAAGTTGACCCAGCGGCGCACGTTGGGTGGCGGGGTGAAGGTCGTACTGCACCTGCGGACGGAATCGGTGTTCGGCCCGGCGAATTCCCCCGATTCCCCCGGTGGCCCGGAGCGACCGGGGGACGAAAACCCTTGCAATTCTCCGGGAAAAAGTGGCCATTCCCCCGATTCCCCCGATTCCCCCGGTTACTTGGCACAGACTTCATTACGCGCGAGCGACTTGGCACCGACACGCGTACGCGACGCGCATTATGGGAGTGTGTCCCAAACACCGGGGGAATCGGGGGAATCGGGGGAATGCCCCAAAATCCCCGAGGAAAACGAGGTGTTTCCGTCCCCCGGTCGCGCGGAGCCACCGGGGGAATCGGGGGAATGGCCGCACCAAAATGGTCCGATGGCGTCTGAGCGCCAGCGAAAGGTGGTCGAGCTATGACCGCCGCCGACGTTTTGGCCGAGGCCCGACAACTCGGCATCGACTTGGCCGTCACCCCGGACGAGCGGATCCGCGTGATGTTCGACACCGAGTTGCCCGACCACCTGCGGCTCGCCATCCTGGCAAACCGCGCTGGGCTAATCGCCTTGTTACCGGGCTCCCCACGGTCGTTGGTGGTGCTGGACGGCCGGACCGGCCGCGTTTGGGTCGTCGAACCCGGGCAGCCACTTCCGCCGGGTACGACGCACGTTTGCCGTATCGGCGACGCCGCCTGGACGCCAGTTCCCACCGCGGCCACCGCGTAAACGGCGTCGCGCGACTTGGCGAAAAATCTCAAATTCCTCCGTCATTCCGCCGTGCGACGGTGTAGTAGCTTCGGGGGGATTGCGCCCGCCCCCCCGTCCCGAGGTGACCACCATGCTCGTCGAAGACCGCCCCGTTAACACGATTCGGCCCTACCCGGGCAACCCCCGCCACAACGACGCCGCCGTCGACGCGGTCGCCGCGTCGATCCGCACGTTTGGGTTTCGCCAACCGTGTGTGGTGGACGAGCAGGGCGTGATCGTCGTCGGCCACACGCGCTACAAGGCGGCGCTCAAGCTGGGGATGACCACCGTCCCCGTCCACGTCGCGGTCGGTTTGACGCCCGCGCAGGCGCGGGCCTACCGCCTGGCCGACAACCAGACGGCCACGCTGGCGACCTGGGACGACGACAAGTTGCCCTTGGAGTTGATGGCGCTACAGCAGGAGGGGTTCGACCTCGACCTGACAGGCTTCTCTGCCGACGAGTTACTCCGCCTCCTCGGCGATGGCGACCCGCCGCCCGGCGACCCCGACCTGGTGCCCGAGCCGCCCGACGCCGCCGAGACGCAACCGGGCGACGTGTGGGTGCTGGGCAACCACCGCCTCCTCTGCGGCGACAGCGGAAAGTCCGAGGACGTGGACCGGCTCGTGGCCGGCGTGCCGGGCCACCTGCTCAACACCGATCCGCCCTACAACGTGAAGGTCGAGCCGCGCTCCAACAACGCCATCGCCGCCGGCCTCTCCTCCTTCGCTGGCCCCAAGCACCACCAGAAGCTCGACCTCGAGCGCCATCCGGAGAAGGCGAAGCCGACGAGCCGGAAGCTGCGGGCCAAGGATCGGCCGTTGGCCAACGACTTCGTCGGCGACGCCGAGTTCGACCGTCTACTGGCCGCCTGGTTCGGCAACGCCGCCCGCGTCCTTCTGCCCGGCAACGGCGTCTACGTCTG
>CAZNSL010000446.1:0-5380 GCA_964574975.1 uncultured Alcaligenaceae bacterium
AGCGGGATGCCGTACGGCAGACGGTGCCACGTCGCTCGGCGGGCGTGCGCCCGCGCCGACGCTGCCTTCGGGCCGGCCGTCGCCATCAGCTTCAGGTCCGCGAAGATCTCCTTCACGTTCGCCAGATTGCGGTGCAACTGGCCGCGGAGCATCATCATCCCAAGGCCCAGGATGCCGCCGATGACGTAGCCGGCGCAGACCGCGTAGACGATCGTCCACAGCCCCTCGTCGGCCCCATAGAGAGCGGCCACCCACGCACCGAAGGCGGCTTGCATCTTCACGTCGCCCTGCCCCATGCCGCCGAGGAAGAACACCGGGAAGAGCATAAAGAACGCAACCAGCGTACCGACGAACGCCGCGCCAAGTCCGCCCGACGCTGGGTAGTCGCCGCGCAGCGCGGCCTCGACCGGGCCGGGGCCGATCTGCACGCCGGAGGAGTTGAGCGCGCCGAGGCCCCAGCCGGCCAGGACCATCGACAGCGTCAGCCAGTTGGGCACCTTGAACTTGATGCCGTCGATGACGGCGGCCAGGATCATGCCGGCGCACAATAACACGACCGGGCCGAGCGGCGAGACCTTGAAACTCAGCCAGGCGGCCAGGATCATGGCGACCGCGATGAACGGCAGTTTGGCCAGCATCAGCAGGAAGTCGCGGTCGATGCCGAGGTCGTCGGGTGCTGGCATCGAACCGGAGTTCGCGGGGGCGGTAATCGTGTCGTTGGCCATGGCAGTGGCACCTCGTAAGGGTCGATGGGAGAAACGCCGCGAGCCGTGAAACGTTCGTTCCACGGCTCGCGGTTGGGCATAAGCGTGTCGCGGTGGATCAGCTGCCGGACGGCAGGGTGGCACCGACGTTGGTGAACGTGGTGTTGGCGTTTTGGCCCAGCGTGGTGACCGCGCCGATGCAGACGACGATGATCAGGGCCAACATGACCGCGTACTCGACGGCGGTCGGGCCGTCTTCGGCCTTGACGAACTTCACGACGCTCTTGGTGAACTGACGCATCTCTGTCTCTCCTTCAAGAAGACATGGTGTGTAAGGTGGATCCCATTATGCTCAGCTGCCGGACGGCAGGGTGGCACCGACGTTGGTGAACGTGGTGTTGGCGTTTTGGCCCAGCGTGGTGACCGCGCCGATGCAGACGACGATGATCAGGGCCAACATGACCGCGTACTCGACGGCGGTCGGGCCGTCTTCGGCCTTGACGAACTTCACGACGCTCTTGGTGAACTGACGCATCTCGGACTCTCCTTCGGGTGGTGGTGGTGGTTCGTGACTCAATCGTTCGGTTGTGTGGGACGGTTCGGAGCCGGCCGCGGCCGGCGGTTATCGGGGCGACGGCCGATCACGATCCGCCGGGGGCGATCGCCCCGTTGAGTGCGGTGTTCGTGAACGTGTCTCTGGAGTTGTTGCCCAGCGTGGTGACCGCGCCGATGCAGACGACGATGATCAGGGCCAGCATGACCGCATACTCGACGGCCGTCGGACCGTCTTCGGCCTTCAGGAAGGCTACCGTTTTCGTGACGATCGATCGCATGGATGCGACTCCCTCGTGTCTCGTTGATCCCAACGAATCGACATGTATCGATCCGTTCGCGTTGACGGCCCCGCCGGTCGGGGAGGGGTCTCGCGGAAGCACGGGTTAGGCTGCTGCGGCCCGCACGGCAGGCACGCTCGAATGACGGGCGTCGAGGGGCGGCGACGCGAATCCTGAAGTCCCGGTCGGTTTCGGCCGCAGCCGAATCGCCATCCCGGAGAGGCTTTCCGTCGCCCGTCGTCAGTCCGATCCGCTCACGCCAGAACCCTAGGTCGCGTCGCGGAGGGTGTCAAATCGCGCGGGCGAAAAAACGCTGGAAATGCCGGAAAAATCGGTTCTTCGCGCCCGCTGCGAAAGATCGTCGCAGTGGGACCACAAGCCGGCGCAATCACGCGTGGCCCACGATCTCCGCGACCGCCTTGGCGATGCCCGCGAATCCGTCGCGCATTAGGAACGGGCCGTCGCGGCCCCACGCCTTGGCCCCCAGCACGAAGTACCCCGGTTCCTGCGACTGCGGCCTGAGCGTGCGCGGACATTCGGCGACGTGTAGCTCCCGCGCCAGCGCCGCGTCCGGTTGATAGCCGACGTTGGCGATCACCCGTTCCACGTCCCACCGGCGCAGCCCCGCGCCGACGCGGGCCGTTACCGCGAACCCCTTGTCCCCGAGGCTCGCAAGCGACTCGACGGCCGCGCTCGCGTGGAACTCGACGTTACCCTCGCCGCGCGTGGCGAGCGTGTTGGCCCGCGCCGCCAGGCGGTCGCGTTCGCGCAACGTGTCGTTCGGGTCGCGCGGCAACGGCTGCGATCGCGGGCCGCGGGCCAGCCAAACCGTCCACGTCTCCGGGTGCTTCGCCGCCAGTTCGCCCAAGGCACACGCCGCCGTCGCCGCCGAGAAGCCGGCCCCGACCAATAGCACCGACTTGCCGGCGTACTTGCTGCCGGCGGCCCCGGCGATGTCGTCGAGCGTGTAGGCGATCTGCGGTCGAGCGGCCACCTCGCCGGCCGCGGGCAGGCCGCCGTCGCCGAGCCAGCGCGGCGTGCTGTAGGTGCCGGTGCAGTCGAAGACGGCGTCGGCTTCGGCCGCCCGCTCGCCCTTCGCGTCGCGGACGATCAGGCGAAACGGCCGGCCCGCCCGTCCGGCCGCGTCGGACTTGAGTAATCCCCGCCGGCCGACGGCAATCACCGTGGTCTCGGTGCGCAGCGCGTCGATGAGGGCCGCCGACATGGCCAACGGTTCGAGGTACGCGGCAACGTGTTCGCGGCCGGTGACGTGGTCGCCGGCGGCGGGCAGCTCGTGCTTGGGGTTCTCGGTACGGAGGGTCGCACGGCCCAGCGGGGTCGCGTTCCAGCCGAAGGGCGTGAACAGTTTGACGTGGCCCCAGCGCTGGAGGTGCTCGCCGACGCGGCCGCGCTCGTAGACGGTGACGGCGCAGCCGGCCGCCTTAGCGGCGAGGGCCGCTTCGAGGCCGATGGGTCCGGCCCCGAGGACGGCGACGCGCGGCGGCGGCTTCGGCATCGGCTCCCTCCGGCACACGGGCCGCGGTATAATACCGTCCGGGCCCGCCCCGACGCGAGACGAGTCGGGCCGTCCAGCCGATAGCCCGGAAGGGGCGTTCGATTCACGTCTCGCGCATGCCGAGCCAAATCTCGCGCCAGCCCGGCTCCTTGCCGGTCAAGAGGATGTTCGCCGCGAACACCTTGCCCGCCACCCGCCGCATCACCAGGATCGTCAGCACCAACAGCAGGACCGCCGTCAGCGCCTCCCACGTCGGCACGTCGCTCAGCACCATCCGCGCCGTCATCACCGTCGACGACGTGCCCGGCAGCACGGCCAGCGCCCGCATCGCCGGCGCGTCCGGCGTCTGCAGGCCGGGGAAGCCCATCGCCACGAACGTCAGTGGCAGGAACATCAGCGACGACCGCGCCGACGAGTTCGGGTCGTTGATCGTCACCGCCACCGCCGCGAAGAAGCAGTTCCAGAAGAAGATGCCCAGGATCGAGAGCAACAGGTAGAACGCGACGTTACCCGGCCGCAGGGCGACCACCGGCAGCGTCAGTCCGCCGCCGGCTAGGGCCATGATCAGGAGGAACACGCCGACGGCCGCGGCGTAGGTCAACAGGCTGCCGAACGCGGCCGCGGTCAGGCCGAGCAACTTGCCGTCCACCCACGTCTGCGGCGAGATGGCCGCGACGACCTGCTCGGTGACCCGCTGCGACTTCTCGCCGGTGATCCCGGCGAAGAAGCTGGCCATGCCGATGAACACGCCCAGGCACGTCAGCCCGACGAACGCGGCCGCCGCCACCTTCTCCACCCGGCTCGACGGCGGCTGGCCGGCGTCGTGGTAGCTCACCGCCAGGGCGAGCGGCTTGCGCGCTTCCTCTAGCTTCGCTGGGTCGATCCGGGCCTCCGCGAGCTTCGCCCGCAGCCGGAAGTTGCACAGGGCCGCGTGCAGGGCGGCCGCCCACACCGGCTCGCGGGCCACCACCAGTTCCGCCGACTCGACATCGTGGACAATCAACAGGCCCGCGATCTCGCGCCGGCCCACGGCCTCGCGCAGCTGCGGTTCCTCGGCGTCGTCGTGCGGCTCCAGCGTCACCTTCGCGCCGGCCGGCAGTGTGAGGGCCGGCAGCCGGTCGCCGTGCAACACCGCGACCGTCACCGGCGTGCTGGAGTAGCCGACGAACGTCTGCACCGCCACGCCCAGCGCTCCGCCGACCAGGCCGAGCGCCAGCGACAACAGTTGGTCGCGCAGCTTGTAGAAGCGGCGGAACTCCCACACGGCCACCGCGAGCGCCACCGGCATCCTCACGCCATGTCCTCCATCGACAGCGGCGCGTCGCCGAGCGCCTGGACGTAGATGTCGTGCAGGCTGACCCGTTCCGACTGCACCTCCAACACGTCGTAGCGCGACCCGACCTGCACCAGCAAGTCGCCGAGGGCGGCCCCATCGCGCAACAGCAAGACTAGCCGGCCGTCGGCGCTCGCCTCGACGCCGGCGACGGCCGGATGGTTCGCCAGAGCCGTTGGGTCCGGTGTCCCGCGGACGCGTAGGCCGAGGCGCGTCGCCGCTCGCGTCTTGGCCCGCATCTCGTCCACCGTGCCCGACAGCACCTCGCGGCCCTTGTTCATCAAGAGGATGCGGTCGGCGAGTTTCTCGACCAGGTGCATCTGGTGGGCGCTGAGCAAGACCGTGGTGCCGGACGCCGCCAGTTCGCGGATGAGCCGGGCGAAGAAGTCCTGGTTGAGCGGATCGAGGCCGCTGAACGGCTCGTCGAGGACCGCGAACGCCGGCCGGTGCAGGACCGCCGAGACGAACTGCACCTTCTGTTGATTACCTTTCGAGAAGGTTTCGAGGTTCTGGCCGGCCCGCTCGGCGAGGCCCATGCGGTCGAGCCACTGGAGGGCGGCGGTGCGGGCGTCGGCCTTGGCCATGCCGCGCAACTGGCCGAAGTAGACGAGCGTGCGCAAGACCGGCACGTCGCGGTAGAGGCCGCGATCTTCGGGCAGGTAGCCGAGGTCGCGCGGGTCGGGCCAGGCGGCCTTGCCGTCGCGCAGACGGTAGGTGATGGAGCCGCCGTCGGGCCGGAGGATGCCGAGCAACATGCGGACGAGGCTGGTCTTACCGGCCCCGTTGGGTCCGAGCAGGGCAAACACCTCGCCGGGCCGGACGGCGAACGATACGCCATCGACGGCCCGAACCGTGGCGTAGGTCTTCGTCGCATCCTCGACGGTCAGAATCGCCACTCGGAGTCCTCAGTGGTCTGTCTTGATCTTGTAGGGTGGGGCGCGGTGGTCGCGGCCCCCCCGCCACGAACAACACGACTAGGCGAAGCGCGAGGGAA